>CAZDTC010000176.1:0-5237 GCA_964508125.1 uncultured Candidatus Kuenenia sp. | reverse complement strand
CCTCGCGGTCGTGCTCGTAGGTGTTGCCCGAGAGTTGCACGCGATACATGCCGAGGTTCGAGTGCTTTGTGCCCGGGCGGTCCGGGTGCTCGGTGTATACGGCCGGCAGTGTGACGAATGCGCCGCCGTCGCCAGGCCAGCCGGTCACCTGCGGCAGCCGGGAGAGGGGGATCTCGCGGGCCAGCACGGGGCCGCTGCGGACGCGGCGCGGCAGCATCGTGAGTGCATCGATCGGCGAGCGCCAATACCGCCACGGCCGCTGCAGGGCCACTGCGGGATCGAGCTTGAGCTCCACCAGCCGCTTCACACGGTCGAGCGTGTCGGCGAAGATCCGCTCCACCCGGGCCTCGGTGCCGTAGAGGTTCACGAGCACGGGAAACGCCGAGCCCTTCGCTCGAGTGAAGAGCACGGCCGGGCCGCCGGAGCGAAAGAGCCTTCGCTGAATCTCGGCGATCTCGAGGTGTGGGTCGACCGGATGGTCGACGACCACCGCCTGCCCCTCGGCACGCAGCGTCGCCACGCACGCCTGTGACGATCGAAATCCCATGATGCTCCGAAAAAGGTGCCAGCCACCAAATCTGGCTAAACTACGCAAGAGTTATAGACATCTTGCCCAGATTTGGTGGCTGGCACCTTTTTCGCGGTTTCAGGGAGGTTTGAGTTGGTGAAGCTCAAGAGCACGTATGCGGGTGGCCTGCGCTGCCGCGCGGAGCATGGTCCTTCGGGCGCGACGGTCGTCACTGACGCCCCGGTCGACAACCACGGCAAGGGGGAGAGCTTCTCGCCGACCGATCTCGTGGCCACGGCGCTGGGCACCTGCATGATGACGATCATGGGGATCGTGGCCGAGCGCCACGGCATCGACCTCACGGGGACGACGGCCGAGACCGAGAAGGTGATGACACCCGCCCCACCGCGGCGGATCGCGTCGCTCCGCACCCGGATCACGATCCCGCTGTCCGCGGATCATCCGCAGCGGGCGGCGCTCGAGCAGGCCGCCCACACCTGCCCCGTCCACAAGAGCCTCCATCCTGAGATCGACGCGCCGATCGAGTTTGTGTGGACAGGCTGATGAGCGACGGGAGAGGATTCGCGATGCGGATGGCGATCCTCACACGCTGTCTGGCGGTGATTCTGATTGCCAACGGGGCTCTCGCTGCGCTCGCTCGCGATCCGGATCCTGCTGTCACGGTGCATTGCATCGCCGCCGGCTCCTGCATCCGCCAAGACAAGCCGCAGCCGATCTGGCGGGCGGTCGCCGACTTCGCGCCCGACGTGCTGCTGATGCTCGGCGACAACATTTATGGCGACACGGAAGACATGGCCGTGCTGCGTGAGAAGTATGGCGTGCTCGCGGCCAACCCCGGCTTTGCCGCCCTGCGCAGCCGGGTGCCGATCGTGGCTGTGTGGGACGATCACGACTACGGCGCCAATGACGCGGGCAGCGACTATCCGCGGCGTCGCGAGTCTCAGCAGGTGTTTCTCGACTTCTTCGACGTGGCGGCCGACTCGCCGCTGCGGACGCAGGAGGGCATCTATCGCGCGCTGGTCGTCGGGCCTCCAGGCAGGCGGGTGCAGTTCATCTGCCTCGACACGCGGTTCCACCGCTCGCCGCTCGCATCGATCCCGCGGCTGGAACGCGTGCGCAGCGAGGGGCCGTACAAGCCGATGGATGACCCCGCCGCGACGGTGCTCGGCGCCGAGCAGTGGCGCTGGCTGGAGCGCGTGCTCAAGGAGCCGGCCGAGGTGCGGATCGTGCTCTCGAGCATCCAGGTGGCTGCGACGGAGCACCACTGGGAGCAGTGGGGCAATTTTCCTGCGGAACGGGCCCGGCTGTTTCGCACGCTGCGAGACTCGGGTGCCCGAGGGGTCATCGTGGTGAGTGGCGACCGCCATAGCGCCGAGATCAGCCGCGTCGCCCCCGGCCCTGGCGCGCTTCCCTACCCGCTCTACGACCTCACGGCCAGCAGCCTCAACCAGCCGCAGGGCTCGGATAAACGCGAGGAGCCCAACGCGCATCGCCTGGGCCCGCGGTTCCGCGACCCGAACTTCGGCACGCTCGAAATCGACTGGGACGCTCCGACGAGCCCGACGCTCACGCTCGCGATCCGCGACGTCAACGGCGCCGTCGTACATTCCGAGCAGGTGCACATCGCCAACCTTGCGCCTGCCACGCCGTAGGACAGGCTTCAGCCTGTCATGCCTTTGTCAACTTGCGCTCGCCGGCTTCGGACTCCCCGTATCCCCTCGCCGGACGTTCGCCTGGTTAACGCGCGCCGGCTTCGGGGGAGCGGCAAAAGTCTCCTCACTCCGGCCGCCGCGGCCATCGTTCGGGAAGCGTTCGCCGACTCCCCCGAAGCCTCCTCAACTGCAACAGGGAGGCGGCAGAGACGGTCGGTGCAATGCGGAGGAGCCGATGGGTAGATACGCGGCTTACTCCAAGCGCACCATCACATTTGAGAATGGACTAGCGATCACCCTCGGCGACGGAGCATTGTGCCGCCGGCTCGGACGCCGGTGCGCATTGAGACGAGATAGGCTGAAGCCTGTCCTACGTCGCGTCGATCTCGATCGTCGTGTGGTCGATGTGAAACCGGTCGTGGAGCAGGCGGCGGGCGGCGGTGAGCACGGCCTGGTTTCGCGATGCATCGGGCACGACGAGGTGGGCCGTGAGGGAGGCCTCCGACGTGCTCGCGCCCCAGATTCTGAGGTCGCTCACGTCAGCCACGCCGTCGAGCGCCGCCAGGCCGGCCGCGACGGCTGCCGGGTCGATGCCACGCGGCACGGCGTCGAGGGCGAGGTCGATGCTCTCGCGAAACAGATCCCAGGTGCTCGCGATGATCACGAGCGCGATCAGGATGCTCACGAGCGGGTCGATCCAGGTGAGGCCCGTGAGCAGGATGGCGATGCCCGCGGCCACGACGCCGGCCGACACCGCCGCGTCGGCCGCCATGTGGAGGAACGCGCCGCGCACGTTGGCGTCGCGGTGGCCGCGCACGAAGAGCAGGGCCGTGAGCGTGTTGATCACGACGCCTGCGGCCGCCACGCCGATCATCAGCCAGCCGGCCACGGGCGCGGGGGTTGTGAAGCGGTGCCAGGCTTCCCAGAGGATGAGGCCGCAGGCCACGAGCAGGAGCACGGCGTTGACCAGGGCGGCGTAGATCGTCGTGCGGCGGAAGCCCCAGGTGTAGCGGGTGGTCGGCGGTCGGCGGGCGAGCCACGAGGCGCCCCAGGCGAGGATCAGGCCGAGCACGTCGCTCGCGTTGTGCCCGGCGTCGGCTATGAGGGCGAGCGAGTTGCCGAGGATGCCGCAGGCGAGTTCCACGCCGACGAACACGGCATTGAGCGCCACGCCCACGAGCATCGCCCGGTCGAGGCGTTCGGCGGAGAGCGCGTGGTGGCCATGGGCGTGCCCACACGCGTGTCCGGCGCTGTCGTGGGAAGTGAGTTCGGCTGACGCGGGAGGCATTGAGTACGATCATACCCCGAGGTCGGCTTCGGTTTGTCATCCGTGGAGGCTCATCATGGCGGCGATGCGGGCGGTGGCGATCGGGCGAACGGGCCGTGGCGACTGGGGCCATGCCATCGACAGAATGGTGGCGACCACGCCCGGCGTGGAGCTCGTGGCCGTGGCCGACGAGGCAGACGAGGGCCTCGCACAGGCACTGGCCCGCAACGAGCTCGAGGCGAAGCAGGGCTTCCGCGACTGGCGAAAGATGCTCGCCGAGACGAAGCCCGACATCGTCGCCATCTGCATGCGCCACGTCGACTGCCATGCGGAGATGGCCATCGCCGCGGTGGAGGCCGGCGTGAAGGGCGTGTTCATGGAGAAGCCGTTCGTGCGGTCGCGGGCCGAGGCAGAGGCCGTGATCGCCGCCTGCCGCAAGGCCGGCGCGAAGCTCGGGCTGGCGTACGTCAATCACCACGCGCCCTCGTATGCCGCGGTGCGCGACCTCGTCGAGGACGGTCGGATCGGGAAGGTGCTCGAGCTGCGGGCCCGCGGCAAGGAGGACCAGCGCGGCGGCGGCGAGGATCTCATCGTGCTCGGCTGCCACGTGCTCGACCTGATGGTGGATCTCGGCGGCGCGCCGCAGTGGTGCGAGGCGAGCGTGAGCCAGGGCGGCCGGCCGATCACGGCGGCCGATGCTGTGGACGGGCCGGAGGGCATCGGCCGGATCGCGGGCGACTCGATCGCCGCGATGTTCGGCCTGGCCGACGGACCGATCGGATATTTCGCGAGCACCCGCGACGCCGGCCAGAAGCAGCCAAACTTCGGGCTCACGATCGCCGGCACGAAGGGCGCGATCCACATCCGGCCCGACAACGTGCCGCAGGCCTGGCTGCGGGAGGCGCCGCTGTGGCGCACCGAGAAGGACTATCCCTGGAAGCCGATCGGATCGCAGGGGCTCGACGGGCCGCTGCCGGAGGGAGACGTCGATCGCGCGGCTGAGCGGGCCGCCTGGGGCAGGCTCGCCGTCGCCGACCTCCTCGATGCGATCGCCGACGACCGGGAGCCCGAGACGGGCATGCATGCCGGCCGCACGACAGTGGAAATGGTCGCGGCCGTGTTTGCGAGCGCCCTCTCCGGCCGCCGCATCGCCTGGCCGCTGGAACCCTCGCTGCCCGCGCTCGGGTGACGCCCGGCGGCGGCCCGACCCGGTACACTGTCGGCTCACGTCGCGAGGTCACGGATGAGCACGCCCCGTTTCGCCCATCTCCACTGCCACAGCCACTACAGCCTGCTCGATGGCGCAAGCGCGATCGACAGGCTCGTGGGCCGCACGGTCGAGCTCGGGATGAATGCCCTGGCGATCACCGACCACGGCAACCTCCACGGCGCCCTCGAGTTTTACGACACCGCGAAGAAGGCGGGCATCAACCCGATCATCGGCTACGAGGCCTACATCGCCCCCGGCAGCCGGTTTCAGAAGGATGCCGGCAACCAGAAGGACTCGAGTTACCACCTCACGCTCCTCGCCCGCGACCGCGTGGGCTTCGCCAATCTCCTGCAGCTCGCCACGCGGGCCTACCTGGAAGGCTTCTATTTCAAGCCCCGGATCGATCGCGAGCTCCTCGCGGCCCACCACGAGGGGATCGTCTGCCTGTCGGGCTGCCTGTCGGGAGAGTTCAGTCGCTCCCTGATCGGCTCGTCGCGGGCCGAGCGGCAGTCGCTCGCGCAGGCCCGCGAGGTGGCCGGCTGGTTCCAGAAACTCTTCGGCGACCGCTACTTCATCGAG
>CAZDTC010000175.1:0-5245 GCA_964508125.1 uncultured Candidatus Kuenenia sp. | reverse complement strand
GCCGCGCTTCTGCGGGCAGCGGTCGAGCACGGGTGACTTCGAGAACTTCCGCTTGGGCCGGCGACGGCTGCGAACAAGCTGGCTGATCGTGGGCATACCGGTGAAAACGTCCTGCGAAAAACGGTCAATTCACCGCCACATGGCGGGAGCCCCAAAGAGTAGCCGAAACCGGGGGGCCATGAAAGCGGGTGGGAAAATCAGGCGGTCGGCCGCAGGAAAATCTCGCCGCGTCCACCGCCGAGCAGGTCGCCGTGCCAATGCTCCCAGGGGCCGGCGAGCGCCCGCTTGGTTGGGGTGCCGCCAACGAGAAACCCGGCTGCGTCGAGGCGGCGGGCGAGCAGATGGAGGAACGTGGGCACCCAGACCGCTCCGCGCCGGAACGTGGCCTCCGGCTCAAACCGCCCGCCCGCCGCGACGAGCGAACCTCGTCGCATGCCGGCGGCGGCGTGCGGCCCGACCGTGCCGCCGACGATGATCGTGCCCGCGAGCATTTCAAGAGCCGCTGCCGGCCCGCAGGCGCCCCCGATCGCGAGCACGCCGCGGCGCATCCGTGTGCCCGCGAGGCCGCCCACCGCCCCCGCCACCGTCACGAGCCCGCCGCGCATGCCATGTCGGCTGCCTGGGAGCGCGGACGCGGCGTTGTCGCCTGCGTTTCCTCGCACGTGCACGCCCCCGCCGGTCATCTCGCAGCCGAGCCAGTCGCCGGCGTCGCCGTGGATCGTCAGCGTGCCGCCCGTCATCCCCTCGCCCGCATGCCTGCCGACATCACCGGTGACCACGATCTCGCCCCAGGCCATCCGGGAGCCGAGCCAGTGCATGCGAGAGAAATCGCCGCGGCATTCGATCAGGCCATCAGCCGCGGCGCCCGCGACGTCAAACAGCGATCCCAGTTCGACGGCCCGTTCGTCGGCCCGCACTTCGAGCCGCCGCACCTGGTCGACGGAAAGCGCTGCGATGCGGTCGGGCACGACGCCGCCAAGATCGAACGCGAGCACACCCGCGTTGCGGAGCGGTTCGAGGACGAGCGGCATCTGGCACCTGCGGAAACGATCCAGGCCGCAGGGAGCGCGTCTCCCCGCGGCCTGGAAGCATAGCAGGCAAGGTGGGCTACTTCGTGAGGACGGGAACCCTTCGCGAGGTGCTCGATGGCGACTTCGTGAGTTCCACCATCAGCACGCCCTTGTCGTAACGGGCCGTGACCTTCGCCGGGTCGACCGACTCGGGCAACGGGATCGCCCGGCTGAACGATCCGTAGTGGCTCTCGCAGTGCGACCAGCCCTCACCCGACTCCTCGGCGCGCGACTTCTTCTCCCCTGCGATCACGAGCCGGTCGCCCGAAACGCTGACGTCGACGTCCTTGGGGTCGATGCCGGGTAACTCGGCCCGCACACGGATCTGCGTGTCGGTTTCCGAGACGTCGATGGCCGGCAGCCACTGCCCGGGCTCGGGAGCCTCGAACCAGCCCGGCGCGAACGCCGTCGGTCGGCTGAAGAAGCCCTCGAACAGACGGTTCATCTCGTTGCGAAAATCGGCCAGGGTGGCGAGGCTGCCCCCCTCCATGCCGGCGGTGCGCTTCGTGCGAAAAGGAATCAGACTCATCGATCGGTCTCCTTTTCTTGAAACGGGTGATGAAACACAATCAAGCCAAGACGGACACTCACCGAAACAGACGCTCAGCCACAGATTCGACAGGCCCGGTCACCCGGCTCGAACCTCGACCTTGCGGGGGCGCACGGCCGCCAGCCGTGGGACGTGGATCGTGAGCACGCCGTGCCGGTAGTCGGCCGTGATCTGCGAGGCGTCAAAATCGTCTCCAAGCCGAAACGAACGGCGGTAATCGCCGATCCCATACTCTTGCAGAACGCTGCGCCCCGGCAGGTCGCGCGGCTGCACTTCCGCATGGAGCGAGAGCACGCCGTCCTCGAACGACACGTCGATGCCGTCGGTGCGGGCTCCGGGGATGTCGGCGACGATCAGCACCTCCGCGCCGCAGTCGCAGATGTCGACGTTCGGCTGGTAGGTGAGCGCGGCCTCCGGCTGGGCCGGCGCTGTGCCGGCCCTGGCCGCCGCGGCAGTGCTTGCGCTTCTCTGGGACGCGCTCTTCTGCGTTTCAGTCGTCTGGTTTTCGGTCTTCGTGATGGTGGTGGCCATGGAATGGTGCTCCTCTCCGAAAGTGGGTGGTGACGTGGACCGCGTCAGGCCGAACGGACCTGCACTTTGTGGGGCTGCGCCTCCGGCGCTTTCGGGCAGGTGACGGTGAGCACGCCGTCGGCGAGCTTCGCCTCCACCTTCGCCGCATCGACCGCGACCGGCAGCGTCAACCGTCGCTCGAAACTTCCGGTGCCCCGTTCGCGGCGGTGCCAGGTGACGGAAGGCTTGCGCTCCCCATCGCCGCTCTGGGGCTGGGTCTGAGCGGCCCCCGGCTGGGCGCCATTGCCTGCCGGCTGGGGCCGCGATCCCTTCAGGATCAGTTCATCACCGGTGACGGCGATGTCGACGCCGCCGGCTTCGAGACCGGGGAGCTCCGCCTCGACGATCACCGCGTCGTCGGTCTCGCGGACGTTGACGGCCGGAAAATCGGTCGCCGACTGCCGGCTTCCCCAGCCGTGGAGCGGCGGAGCCGCCACGAGATTGCCCCAGAGACGATCAAGTTCGTCGCGCAGTTCGTCGAGCGGGTGCGCGAAGCCCGTACGGAAGGTCTGCATCGCTGGCTCCATGGAAAGGGTGAAAACGCGTTCAATCATTCGCGGCGCCGCCGCCGAAAAACAAATCGCATTCGCCGCAGGTGCCGAAAGCGCATCCCGGCGGAGACAGACCGGGAAAATGCAAAGCCCGTGCCAACCGCGCTGTCGCGGCGTGCAGGCGAGCACCCGGAAAAAAAGTCGCAAAAAGCGGCCTTCTCCGCGATCCTGGCCATCCCGCGCGAAACCCTGCGGGTCGTGTCGGCTGTCAGGTTGGCAGCGCCCACCGCTCACCCCTGGCAGACACCCTGGACGGTTGTGGGCGGGCACGGGAGCCCATACACTTCGCCCATGTGAACGGACTCGCTTGACGCGAGCATGGCAGTCGCCCGACGGCGGGCAGCCCTGCCGGCCAACCACGTCACTCTCATCGCAACGGACTTCTCATGCGTTTCACGCTGCTCGACAGAGTTCTTTCCATCGACCCGGGCAAGAGCATCACCGCGATCAAGACGCTCACGTTGTCGGAAGAGTATCTTGCCGACCATTTCCCGCGGTTCCCCGTGATGCCCGGAGTGTTGATGCTCGAGGCAATGACGCAGGCGGCAGCCTGGACGATCCGCATCGCCGAGGATTTTGCGCACAGCATCGTGGTGCTGCGATCGGCCAAGAACGTGAAGTACGGGGATTTCGTCGAGCCAGGCCGGGTGCTGACTGTGACGGCCGAAGTGCTCTCGCAGGACGAGACCACGACGAAGGTCAAGGCGAGCGGAACGGTGTCGAGCGCCGCGGGCGAGCGGACGAGCCTCACGGCCCGGCTCGTGCTCGAGCGCTACAACATGGCCGACCGACTGCCGCACGGCGATGCGCTCGACGCCAGGGTGCGGGCGGAGATGCGGAAGATGTGGGCCATCCTCCATCCCGTCGCCCGGCCGGGAGGTCAGCCGCGCCGCATGGTCTACGGGGCGGGCACGGGCGGCCTGATCGACGCGCCGCTGCCGGTTGCCGGGGCGGCGACGTTCGCCCGCTGAGGCGCGGTCGTCGGCAAAACCGCGATGAGGAGGCTGGTTTTTGCGGGTTTTTTTCGGCGACGGGCGGAAATCGGCGGTTTTCGGGTTTCCACATCGCCGCGGCCACATTACCTTGTGGCGAAGCGTGGTTGAATTCCATGCCGTCCCTGGACCCGTTTCTTTCTCCTCCCCCGTCTTCGAGGTGCTACGTCGATGCCGTCGCGCGATGAAATTTTTGAAAAGGTCAAGGCCGCCCTGGTTGACGCCCTCGGGGTCGACGACGACGAAGTCTCCCCCACCGCCACGATGGTCGGCGATCTGGGGGCCGAGTCGATTGATTTTCTCGACATCGTGTTTCGCCTGGAGAAGGCGTTTGGCATCAAGATTCCGCGCGGTGAACTGTTTCCGGAAGACGTACTGTCGAGCTCCGAATACGTCACCAACGGCAAGGTGAACGCGGCCGGGATCGCAGCCTTGAAGGCCCGAATGCCATTCGCCGACCTTACGAAATTCGAGGCCAACCCGAGCGTGCAGAACTTCGCCAACACGCTCACCGTCGAAGACATGGTGCGCTACGTGCAGGGGAAGTTGGCATCCTGACATGCGCTGGTTCTGGATCGACCGCTTCGACGAGTTCGTCCGCGGGAAGCATGCCACGGCCGTGAAGAACGTGTCGCTCGCCGAGGAGCACATGCACGACCACTTTCCGGGCGTGGCGCTGATGCCCAACTCGCTCGTGGTGGAGGGCATGGCGCAGACGGCCGGCCTGCTCGTGGCCGACGCGATCGACTTCAACCGCCGGGTCGTGCTCGCCAAGCTGGCGGGAGCCGAGTTCCACTTCGACGCCGTGCCCGGCGACACGCTGCGATTCGAGGCGACGATCCTCGACCTCAAGCCCACCGGCTCGCTCTGCAAGGTGATGAGCAAGGTCGGCGAGCGACTCCAGGGGGAGGCCGAACTCTTCTTCGCCCACCTCGAGCCAGGTGAAGGCGTGCCGAAGTTGTTCGAGCCCGAGGAACTGCTCCAATGGCTCGATCAGATGCATATCTACGACGTCGGGCGCGACGAGGCGGGGCGGCCGCTTTCGCGGCCCGACTGGTGAGCCATCAGACCGCCGGGCAGACGGGCCCGACGGCAGGGAAGGACGCGAGCGAGTGGCCGGCAGACGCAGGGTGGTGATCACGGGAATGGGGCTCGTCACGCCGCTCGGCGTGCGCGTGGAGGAGCTCTGGAAAAATCTCCTCGCGGGCGCCTCCGGCGTGGGGCTGACCACCGTCTTCGACGCCTCGCGGTTTCCCACGAAAATCTCGGCCGAGGTTCGCAACTGGGAGATCACCGACGAGGGCGAGGATGCGAAGCTCTGGCACTTCTGCGGTCGGCACACGAAGTTTGCCGCAGGGGCCGCCTTGCAGGCGATGCGCGATGCGGGCCTGGAGAAGGGCCTGCCGGCCGATCCGACTCGGCTCGGCGTGTATCTTGGCAGTGGCGAGGGTCAGCAAGACTTCGACTCGTTCACGAGCATGATGATGGCCGCGATTTCGGGCGACACGCTCG
>CAZDTC010000174.1:0-5255 GCA_964508125.1 uncultured Candidatus Kuenenia sp. | reverse complement strand
CTGGGCAGTCACGAGCCGGCGCGCACAAGTCGACAACGAGCCAGGCTGAAGCCCGTCCTACTTGGCGGGTTTGTCGTCGAGATTCGCGGCGAGCTGCTCGGGGGTCACGCTCGAGGCCACGCCGTCGGTCGGGACGTCGAGACCGCTCGTCCACACCAGCGCGTTGAGCATCAGCCGCCGGAAGTCGTCGTTCTCCCAGTTCTTGTGGAAGTGGGCGCCGGTGCAGCCGAAGCCGCGGCCGCCGCTGGGCCGCTCGTAGGCCCACGCGAGCACCTCCCGGGAGCCTTTCTCGGCACGCACCGCCGGGTTGTTGCTGTGCGGGCCGTCGGGCCGTTCCCGGGTGGCGTCCGGGGGCACGGCCGACAGAATCGGCGTCAGGCCCGCGGCGGGGTCCCGGAACCGCATGTGGTAGTACCACTCGTCCTGCGTCTCGAACGGCGTCACGCCGCGGGTGATCGGATGCCCCTTGGCGAGTTCCGTCTGCGCGAGCTTCCAGTGGGGATTCACCGACCAGTGCGGCTCGAAGTAGCCGCCCAGCCAGGCGAGGAACTCCGGGCCGCCCTTCTCCTTGGGGACTTCGACGGCATAGTGGAGGCAGGCGACGCCGACGCCGCGCTTTGCCAGGGCGTCGATCTGGGCGAGGCGGTTGCTCTGCACCACGGGATGGCTGCCGCCACCGTCGGAGAAGAAGAAGATCGCGTCGGCGTTGTCGAACGCGGTGGGATCGGCCGGCCATCCACCGGCATGGACGGCCGTCACGAGCGGCAGGCCGGTGGCGTCGAGGCACTGCTCGAGCAGCATCACGCCGGCCCGATGTTCGTGCTGTCCGGGCGGATGGCTCGGCTGGCCCGCCACCATCACGAGCTTCTTGCGGCCGTCGGCGAGCTTGAGCCGCTTGAGATGGACGTCCTTGAATTCCACCTTCATCGGCGGCCCTTGATGCACCTGGAAAGCAAGAATTCCCTCGGTCGCCCGCTTGCCTTCCTGCTCGTCAACCGTCTCCGACATCAACTGGCCGTTGATGAAGTGCTGGAGCTTGGGGCCCTGGGCGACGATCCTGAGTTCATTCCAGTCGCCCAGCTTGATCGACTTTTGGAGGTCCTCGGCCGTGCCGATCGGCTCACCCGGCGTTTTGGAGCCATCAGCGCCGATCTTCATGCGCTGGCCGCGCAGCGCGAGGATGCCGCGGCCACGCTCCTCGTAGAGAATCCCCGAGTACGTCATGCCCGACTCGAAATCACCTTGGTAGCCGCCAACGACGAACGGCCCCACCTCGGTGAACTCACGGCTGCGGTACTGGACGCCGCTGTTGCCACCGGTCAGTCGGTAGGAGAGCCGGAGCTCGAAGTCGTCGAGTTTCCCCTGGCGCCAGATCAGGAACGTGTTGGCCGTGATCGGCTTCTCGGCCGTCGTCTGACCGACGATCGTGCCCTCTTCGACCCGCCAGATCTCGGGATTCCCCTCCCAGCCATCGAGCGACTTGCCGTCGAAGATCGGGACGAACCCCGCCTCGTCGGCCGAGAGTCTGCCGGCCGCAGGGGATGCGACGCACAGGATCACTGCAGCCAGCAAGCGGCCCAGCCACGCACGGATGATGCTCACGACGTCGGCCTCCAGAAGACGGAAATCCGCCGCCCGAACAGCCGGCGACGACCCGCTCAGTATGCCACGCCGCCGGGAACGACGGGAGCCTGCTGGCTCCCCACGCGGGGCAGCCGATTCGAATCCAGAGCGGAGCGGTCGAGCCCCATCATCTCGAGGAACGCGTCGAGGCCCACGACCCGGATCCCGAGACGCCGCGCCTCCTTCGTCTGTTTGTCGCGGCGGGCTTCGTCCGCGGCCCGCCAGCCGGCCGCCCGCTCGAGCACGCCCCCGGGAGACTGCGGCAGGCCGGCATCGATCACCATGGTCGTTGTCGTCGACACGGCCGGCTCCACGCGGCCTCCGATCCTCTCGATCAGGTCCTGGAGCCGGTCCTGATCCGCCTTCTGATCGGCATCGAGCTGAACGAAACCCACGACCACCGCCTCGAAGGCGCCGTCGGGCGACCAGAGACTCGTGGCCACGCGGTCGCCCGGCAGAATCGGGTCGCCCACGGCGTCTGAACGGATCCGGGCCCGCGCGAGTTCGCCGCTCTCCACCGCGACGACCTCGACGACGGCCTTGAAGTCGCCCGCCTGCGGCCGTGGATCGCCAGGATCGTAGACCCGCATCACGAGCCCCGGCCGCAGTCCGCGGGTCGAACCGACGTCGACGAGGACGGTGCGGTCGACCTCGTTCACCGAAAGGATCCGGCCGTCGAGACCGTCGACCTGGTCGTCTGCGGGCGTCGCGGCGAGCACGGTGTCCTGCAGCTTCCTGTCGGCGACGCGCAGGTCGCCGAGAATCTCGTTTTGCCGCGCGATCAATTTCTCCTTGTCACGCAGCTCCTCGAAGATGATCGCGACGCGCTCCTCCGCGGGCTTGGTCTGGAACCTGGCCTGACGCGGCGCGGAAAGCAGCGGCCCGCCCTTGGCGATCTCCTGATCCAGCAGGTCGAGCCGCCTCGCCCTGTCGAGCGCCTTCTGCTGCTCTTCCGTGAGGCTCTTCGATCGGCTCTCGTGCTCTGCCCAGCGCGAATCGAAGTCTTTTTTGAGTGCCGCCGCCTCCTGCTCCTTCTTTCGCGCCTGGGCCTCGAGATCCTCCTGCTGCTTCGCAGCCGCGGCGATCGCGTCGGCCTTCTCTTTCTCGAGCCTGGCCTTGTCGGCGTTGAGGGTGTTGATCGCCTTGTCCTTCGCCTCGTTCGACATCAACAGCCACTGGCTGAAGCTCTTGTACGACTTGGAGTCGGACTCGAAATCCTCGTGATTCTTCTCGAACAGTTCGTTCACCTCCGTCTCGATGTCGGCGACGGTCTTTTCCTGGGAAAACCCCAGAATTTCCTTGAGCTTGTTCTTGTCGCCCTCGGCCGTCTCCAGGGCCGTCTTCGCCTGGGACATCTCGGTCGCCGCCGCCCGAGCGGAGGCCTCCGCATCGAACTTCTGCCTGACGAACAGGTAGGTCGTCACCGCGAGCACGAACGTGAGCATCACGAACACGATCAGCGCGATGCTGAGCGACTGCACGACGGTGGCGCGAGGGGCGGCCATGATGAAGGTGATATCGACGTCAAACCCCGGTGAGATTCACGTCCCGGCCGATTTGGCGAACTGGGAAAACCTGGCTGTCTCCCGCGAGCATCTCACCCCAGGCGATCGACCGGCCGCGTGCCGAGGCAAGCCGCCCCATGACCGCCACCAGACTGCCGCGGATGAGGATGCCGCTGTCGTCCATGCCGGACTCGGAGCGGATCGATCGCAGGAAGGCATCCATCGTGGCCTGGAAACGGCGGCCATCGGCCGCCGACCGCAGATTGAGACTGCCCCGGCTTCCGGAGACCGTTTCACGGATGCCGTGCGGCACCCCGGCGCCGCGAGTGGAAGAGGCGCGCATTTCCGCACCATCGGCAAACAGAAACCGTACCGCGACACCGTCGGCGGCGTGCACCGGCAGCGGCTCCGCGATGTCGGGCACGCGGTCGCCGAGCAGCCACAACCCACGATCGAGGGCATGCACGTGCCGCTCCACGAAGTGACCCCCCGACAACGAATCGTCCGCGGCCCAGTTGCGAAGCCGGGCCTCCGCCGCCGAACATCCCGGCCGCACCGAAACCCGCCACGGCGCACCGAGTGTCGCATGGACGTCGATGCGGCGCGGCCGGCCGATCGATCCCTCCCGCACCTGCCCGACGAGCGCCGCCAGTTCCTCGTCGCGGCGGGCGTGAAGGCCCGAGGCGATCGTGCGCCCTGCGACACGGGCCAAGGCTCGAGCCACGCGCAGTGTTCCCGGCAAGTCGATCGCCGCCGGCGTCTCGCAGAACACGTGGACTCCGGCGGCGACCGCCGCTTCGACGTGCAGGGGACGCAGATGCGGCGGGGCCGCGATCAGCACCGCATCGACACCGGCGTCGAACACGCGGCGATGGGCGTCGACTCCCGCGAATCTGGCCGTGGCGGGGCAGGTGAACTGCCGCCCGGCATCCCGGGCAAGCACGTGGGCGGCGGAGGCGACTTGCTCGGAAAACAGATCACCGAGCGCCACGATCCGCACGCCCGGATCGGCCGCGGCCGCCTGCACGGCCGCGCCGGTGCCACGTCCACCACAGCCGATGAGGCCGACGCGGATCTCCGCGCCCGTCGCCGCCGCGTTGGCAGGGCGGGGCGCCACACCGGCGATCAGCGCGCCCGCGGAGGTGGCGAGGAAATCGCGTCGCGACGGCGGGCCGGAGACGGATGGCAACGGGCGGACGGGCGGCATGGCAGGCGGTTCCTTGTTCGAGGTGGATCCCTTCGAAGCAGATCGAGTCCGAGTGTTTTCCAAGTGTAACGGGCCGGCTGGACCACAGTCACTTCATCCGGACGACGAACTTCGAGATCGCCTCCTCGAGACTCGCCGGGTCGGCCCCGAACGCCTTGGAAAACTCCGCCAAGCGGGTGTCGGCGTCGTCCTCCCCGAGCGGCTCCTTGAGCGACAACGCACGCAGGTAGTCGACGAATGCAGCCTTGCGGGTCTGGACGAGGAAGGCCGTCGCCGCCCACGCCCCGGCATAGGCGTCGAGCGCCTCGCCGGCGTCGCGAAATGCCTCGTCGCCGCGCACGAGCCGCTCGAACCAGCCGGCCCGCCTGCCGGCGAGGAATCGGTCGCGACGCGGAGTGTTGACACCGCCGATGCCGCGCCAGCCACGGTCGCTGGCGAGGTCGGGCGTTTCAAAGTAGATCGCGATTCCCTCGCTCACCCACAGGGGCACGGCCGCCAGCCGCCGATGGAGGCCGGCATTGAACGCCATCTGGTGCGTCGCTTCGTGCACCAGGGTGGCGACCAGCCCTGCCGCCCGCTGGCTGGCAAGAATTTCGAGCCCGGCACGGCCAGCCGACCTGCCCTCCCTCCCGGCGAAGAGTTCGCTGCCCGTGAGATCGAACGTGGTCACGCGATTGGTCAGCAGGTTGTAATAGCCCACCACGCGATCGGTCGCCGCGCCGAGATCCAGGGCCGCATGCTGCTCGTAACGCTGTCGGTCGGCGAAGATCACGACGACCAGCGGCCGGTCCGGCCCCGAGATTTCGAAACCGGCCTGGCGCCAGAAATTCACGAATGCGTCGTGGAGCCGCTCGAACAACGCCGCGCACCACTGGGCATAGGCCCGCGACGTATCGAAGCAGACGCAGTAGTGACGGGTG
>CAZDTC010000173.1:0-5261 GCA_964508125.1 uncultured Candidatus Kuenenia sp. | reverse complement strand
CACGCCGATCTGCGAGCGCGGATTCACGGGGCTGGCCTGCGGCGCGGCGATGGCCGGGGCCCGGCCGGTGATCGATTTCATGTTCGTCGACTTCGTGCTCGACGCGTGGGGGGAGATCGTCAACCAGATCGCGAAGATGCAGTTCATGTCGAGCGGGCGGCTGAAGATGCCGGTCGTGTTGCGCGGCTGCATCGGCATCGGCCACTCCGCCGCCACGCACCACTCCGGCAGTTACTACGGCATGTTGGCCCAGGTGCCGGGGCTGCGGGTGGTCGTGCCCTCGACGCCGCGCGACGCCAAGGGGCTCTTTTCCCACGCGCTCAAGGGCGACGACCCCGTGCTCTTCCTCGAGCACCGTGAGCTGCTGCAATTCAAGGGGCCCGTCGAGGAGGCCGACTTCGAGATCCCGTTCGGCAAGGCGCGGATCGCGAGGGCGGGCACCGACGCCACCGTCGTGGCCGTGGGGCGGATGAACCACCTCGCCCTGGCTGCCGCCGAAGCGATCGCCAAGGACGGCGCGAGCGTCGAGGTGATCGATCCGCGCACGGTGTCGCCGCTCGACGCCGACGCGATCCTCGCCTCGGTGGCCAAGACCGGCCGGCTCCTGGTCGTCGACGAGCCTGCGGGGCCGTGCGGCCTTGCGGCGGAGATCGCGGCCCTGGCCGCCGACCGCGGATTCGACGATCTCGACGCGCCGGTGCGGCGGCTGTGCGGCGTCCCGTCGCCCACGCCCTACAGCCCGGTGCTCGAGGCCGAGGTCGTGCCCGATGCGGCCGGCATCGAGGCCGCCCTGCGGCACCTGTTGGCCGAGTGAACCCCGAGGAGTCCGTCCCACCATGGCGAACGACGTCACGATCCCCCGGCTCGGCTGGTCGATGGAGGAGGGCGTGTTCGCGGGCTGGCTGAAGCAGCCGGGCGACACCGTCAAGCCGGGCGAGCCGCTCTTCATGCTCGAGGGCGAGAAGGCCACGCAGGAGATCGAGTCGGTCGACGGCGGCGTGCTCCACATCGCCCCCGACGCGCCGGCCGCAGGCCAGACGGTGCTCGTGGGCCGCTTGATCGGGAAGCTCTGCGCGGCGGGTGAGGCCGTGTCGTGGGCCGCCGGCGCCGCGCCGGCCGCCGCTCCACCTCCTGCGACCGCTCCCGCGCCTCCTGCCCCCCCTGCTCCGGCGCCGCTTTCTGTACCGCCTGCAGCAGCGGTTTCACCGCCCGCGCATCCTGATTCCGCGGGCAATGGCGCCCAAGCCTTGCCGATTCCGGCGGGCGCGTCGCCGAGCGTGCGTCGCCTGGCCCGCAAGATGGGCATCGACCTGGCGACGGTCGTGCCGCGACTGCCGGGCGGAAGGTTGACGGTGCAGGATCTGGCCGCACCGGCGGAGCATGCGACCGCAAGCATGCGTGGACACGCGGCGGCGGACCGCCGCCACGTCGCGGGCGCCTCGCCGGCAACCACCGCGCCGCGCTCCTCGCCGCGCGCCCGGCGGGCGGCCCGCGACCGGGGCGTCGACATCGCGCACGTGCGCGGAACGGGCGTGGGCGGCAGAGTGAGAGAGCGCGACGTGCTCGCCGCGCCCACCGCCGCTCCGCAGATCCAGCCCGCCGTCGCGGCCGGAGGCGAAAGGCAGCCGATCACGCAGATCCGTCGCACGATCGCCAAGCAGATGATGCGGAGCCGCCAGGAGACGGTGCCGGTCACGCTCACGGCCTGGGCCGACGCCACCGCGCTGCTCGCCTTGCGCGCGGCCTGCAAGGCGGCCGACGGCAAGGAGGCGGCGACCCTCAACGACGTGCTGCTCTCGCTCCTGGGCCGCACGCTCCTCGCGCATCCGCTGCTCGCGTCGCGTTGGGAAGAGACCCACCTCGCGCTGCCCGGCGACCGGATCGACATCGGGCTCGCCGTCGACACGCCCGCCGGGCTCGTCGTGCCGGTGGTCCGCGACGTGGCCACCGCGCCGCTGGGCGAAGTGGCGCGGCAGACGCGGTGGCTGATCGAGCGGGCACGCGCAGGCCGGCTCACGGCGGCCGACATGCAGGGCGGCGTGTTCACGCTCACGTCGCTGGGGTCTTACGGGATCGAGTTTTTCACGCCCGTGATCAACCATCCCGAGGCGGCGATCCTCGGCGTGGGTGCGATCCGGATGCAGCCCGTGCCGCCGCCCGGCGGCCAGGAGGGCTTCGTGCTGCAGCGGCAGCTGCCGCTGTCGCTCACGTTCGACCACCGCATCGTCGACGGCGGCCCCGCGGCCAGGTTTTTGGGCGACCTCGCGAACCAGATCGCCGCAGTCGACGAGTCGATCCGCGAGCATCACGGCTGAAGAGCGTGCCTTGCCCGCGATTGGCTCAGGCCTTGCCTGCGTCGTCGGCGGGTAATTCAGGCATCAGCGTCATCCAGTTGGTGACGTGACGGCGTGCCGCCTCGGCGGCTTTTTTCTGATCTCCTGACCGGATGATGTCGAGCAGCACTTGGTGCGACTCGGCCCACTCCTGCATGGCGCTTCGCGTCACGGCTTGGTGCCGCATCTGCATCTGGGCGAGCCACAGTTCGACTTGGTCGCGAACCGCGTTCCAGCAGAGGAGCAGCCGCCGGTTGCCGGCGGCCTCGACGAT
This sequence comes from uncultured Candidatus Kuenenia sp., assembly GCA_964508125.1. Lineage (GTDB taxonomy): Bacteria > Planctomycetota > Planctomycetia > Pirellulales > UBA1268 > RGVT01. The sequence goes on along the minus strand of CAZDTC010000173.1, from coordinate 2,654 downwards.
CAGATCGTGAAACTCGGCATCGAGCCGCGACACGTCGGCGAGCGTCTTCACCGCCCTGTTCGCACCGATGATGGTCGCGAGGGCCTTGAGCGTGCCCGGCTTGGCGTTCGCCGCGGCCAGCGACGCCGCCACCGGATCGATCATCAGCCGGACGGTGTAGATCTCCTCGATGTCGCGCGGCGTGAGTACCGGCACGCGGGTGCGGCCCTTGGCGTCGAACTCGACGAGCCCGCGCACCTCGAGTTCGATCAGGGCCTCGCGGATCGGGGCCCGGCTCACGCCGAGCATCGCCGAGAGCGTGGGCTCGGAGATCTTCACGCCGGGCTTGAACTTGCCGGCGATGATCGCGCGGGAAAGCTTTTCCGAAACCGTGTGCGAAAGGTGGGTTCGCTCGACGCGGGAAAGAGACATATTCGTGCTGCACCGCCGCCGGTCGAGGTGGGCTGTAAATCGGAACGCCCGGGACTATACACGTAGCCCGCGGCCCCGACAGGCCGTGGCCGCAGATGGCCGGGAATTCGGCGATTTCCGGGCTTTCCCGGGGGGGTGATTTTTGAAAACCGGCCGCTTGACAGGCCTTCGATGCGTGAACTATGATTTGATTACTGTCGACAGTCGATTTTCCAAGGTGGAAAGGTCTGTCGACGGCTCTTGGGAAAAAGGGGGGAGTCTAATGAACCGCAATAAAAGGTTGGCGGTCTTCGCAATCGCAGCCTTGTCCGTCATCAGTGCCGTCCCTGCATCGGCGGTGGTCACCAGTTGGAATGCATTCAACGACTTTTATCTCTCGCCCACCGCGACAGGATGGGGTGGAGCGACATCGCCCTCGGCTGCCGGAGCCGCGTGGGGTTACTACATGGCCAATGTCAACACGTATGGTGGATTTCCAAGCAGCATCGGCGCGTACTACACGCCTTCCGCATCGGGAGCCGGAAGCCAAACGATGTATCAATATTCGACGGTCGCTCCGGCTGGGGCTGGTGCCAATCTTGGGGCAGCCGCGTGGGATCCTACCGGTGGAATTGGCTTCGGTCGTTACACGGACAATCAGGGTTGGGGAACCAGTTTGGGTGTTTACTCGACGCCATGGTTTGGAGGCGCTCCAGGCTTGTCTCAAGGGTTAAGCAACTTGGTCTGGCTGCAGTCGGGCTGTATCGCTCCTGCAGGTGGCGGGGAAGGAATTGCGCCGGTGTTGACTTGGACGGCTCCGGCAGCGGGCGACTACACCTTTTCAGGCTTCTTTCTTTCGGGAAACCAGCCTGGAAACAGTGCGGCCGTGGCCATCGTTGACAGTCTGCTCGGGACTCCTCTGTCTCGAACGGTCGTCCCCAACAACTCCTACCAAAACTTCAGCTTCACGAAGTCCTACTCAGCGGGAGATATCGTTCAGTTTCAAGTCGGCAACAACGTGTCCACGGGCAACGCCGTGGGACTGCAGGTGACTATTGTTCCCGAGCCATCGGCCCTGACCCTCGCGGGCCTCGGCTTGGCCGCCGCTGGCGCCCACGGGTTCCGGCGGAAGCGGTCGGCCTGATTACCGTCGTTGTTCGGCATTCGTGCCGAATTTGAATCTCGGCTGATATACCCCCTTTTTTTCACGCCCCTGCCCGCGGCATCATCCGCGGGCAGGGGTTTTTTCGTGCTGGGATATGGTGAACCCATCCCCTTGACGGATTTCTGATCGCAGGTGTATGCTCCAGACTGTCGACAGAAAAGGCTTTGTGGAGGCGGGAGCGGTCGGGGGCAACACAATCCAGAGGGGGTATCAGATGGGTCGCAAGAACATTATTACGTCCTTCGCAATTGCGGCGTTGGCCGCCAACAGCGTTGTCCCCGGCTTGGCCGCGCCTTCCAGTTGGAACGCGTTCGAAGATTTTTATTTCGATTCGACGAGTTACGCCGGGTCTCCTGGTTGGACCGGCGCCACCTCGCCGTCGGTCAGCGGTAGCGCGTGGGGCTATTACGTCGCGAATTGCAACTATTGGGGTGGGTTCCCGAGCACTATCGGCAGTTACTTCGGCCCAGGCAGCAACACCGCAGCCAACGAAGTGCTGTACGCGCTGGCCAACTATCAACCGCTCGGCCCGGGCCAGGGCAAGGTCGCGAATGCTGATGCATATGACCCAACTGGAGGCATTGGGTTTGCCCGTTACGCCTGGTTCCTCGAGGGTGCACAGGCGAGCGTGGGGGCATTCGGCCAGCCGTGGTTTGGAGGCGCTCCGGGATATCCGTCCCCGACTTACTCCGCGATGTGGTTGCAGTCCGCGTGGCTGGGTGGCGATTCCACCAAGGGCGAGGGCATTTGCCCGGTCGTCACGTGGACGGCTCCTTCGAACGGTACCTATAAATTCAATGGTTCATTTGTCATCGGCAACAACGGCACCGCCGGCCCGGATGGCCCCAAGTGTGACTTCGCGATCGTGGACAGTTTGGGCGGTATTCCCGTTCCTCGCACGGTGGTCGATCAGGGCAGCACCAACCCGTTCAGCTTCCAAAGGGTTTTGAGCGCGGGTGACGTGGTGCAGTTCCAGGTCGGCAGCGACTTCCAGGTCGGCGCTGCCGTGGGCTTCAATGCCAGTATCACACTCGCGCCGACGGTGATCACGATCAACGTGCCGAGCGGCACACAGACGCAGACCGAGGCGGGCTACCCC
>CAZDTC010000172.1:0-5270 GCA_964508125.1 uncultured Candidatus Kuenenia sp. | reverse complement strand
CCGCGCTTCGCGGCGGGCGCTTCCTCGACCGAGATCGTCGGCATCACGATGCTCTGCTCGCCGCTCGAGCGGGCGCGGTCGTCGCGGTCGATCCGCGCAGCCAACCCCCAGTCGAGCACCACCACCTCGCCGAACTTCCCGAGCATGATGTTGGCCGGCTTGATGTCGCGATGGATCACGCCGCGGTCGTGGGCGTAGGCGATCGCCTTGCAGGTGAGGGCGAATTGCGCGAGGAGTTCGTTGTAGCGGGCGCTCTGCCGCTCGGCCGGCTCGGCGCCCGGCCCGCGCGCGTGAAACTCCGCGATCGCCGCGGCGAGCGTCCGGCCCGGGATGAGCCGCATCGCGTAAAACGGCTTGCCGTCGGGCGTGGCGCCGGTCACGTACACCGGCACGATGTTGGGATGCTCGAGTTGGCTCGTGACGGTGGCCTCGAAGTCGAAGGCCTCGCGGCAGGCGGGCTGCTGCCACGCCCAATCGTTGAGAAACTTCACGGCCAGGCTGCGGCCGGTGGCCTGGTCGCTCGCGGTGTAGACGTCGCCGAGGCCGCCCCGGCCGAGCCGGCGGTTGACGGCGATGGTGGTGGTGGCGACGACCGTCGGCGGCACGTCGATCTCGCCGGCGGGAGCCGACGAGGCGGAGGGCTCGGTGCGTTCTTCCGACATGGCCTGGTCCCGCGGTGAGAAACCGCAGTCTAGCGGCTACGGGCGTCTAGCGGCTGCGGGCCAAGCCTCGATCGATGGACGGTGGGCGATCGGGCGCGAGCCAGATCGCGACGATGCCGAGCACGTAGACGAGGCCGCAGAGCATGCCGACACGCGGGTAGTCGGCCCCGAGCGCCGCAAAGAGCGAGCCCGCGGCGAGCACGCCCGCCGCCGTCACGAACCGGCCGGCGTTGTAGGCCAGGCCGCTGCCGGCAGCCCGCACCTCCAGGGGAAACACCGACGGCAGGTAGACCGCGAGCCAGCCAAAGAACAGGGTCGACACGAAGCCCTGCAGGCACACGATCGGGTGAAACGACACGTCGAGCGGCTTCGTGAGGCCGAACATGGCGAGCGTGGTCGCCGTGGCACCCACGCTGATCAGGAGGTAGCTCGCCCGGCGGCCAAACCAGCCGGCGAGCAGCGCTCCCACGAAACTGCCCACGAACGATCCCGCGGCCCACCAGCCCTGCGTGACGGCCTTGTAGGCCGAGTCGGTCGGGCCGGCGACGGCGTCGGCCCAAGGGATCATCCACTTGCTTGCCGACCACGCGCCGACCATGGGGATGCTCGCGATCAGGATCGCGACGAGCGTGGTGCGCCGCAGGTCGCGCCCGAAGAGCGCGGGCCGTGGAGTGGCCCGGCCCGCGGCCTTGAGCCGGCTGGCCAGCCACTGGGGCGATTCGGGCAGCGCCGCGAGCACGGCCACGCCGAGCAATGCCGGCATCCCCGCGATCTGAAACAGCCACCGCCACGAATCGACCGTGATCGGCCAGATCCGGCCGCACTGCGAGAGGATGATCACGCCCATGTTGATACCCGCCGCCATCACTCCCGAAACGGTCGCCTTCGTCGCCGCCGGCCAACTCTCGGCGACGAGCGCGATGCCGTTGGGCCACACGCCCCCGATCCCCAGGCCCACGAGAAACCGCAGCACGAGCATCTGCTCCTGCGACGTCACGAAGGCGCCCGCGGCGGCGCACAGCGAATAAAAGAGGATGCTCACGCCCAGGCCCCGGCTGCGGCCGAAGCGGTCGCCGAACCGGCCGAGCACCACCCCGCCGATCGCGGCTCCGAGCATCAGGGCTGCGGTGTAGCGGGCGAACCAATCGCCGCCGGCGGCCGGCGTGAAGGCCTCGCCCATCATGCTCTTGGTCACTGAAAGCGACGCCACGGGCATCAGCCCCAGTTCGAAGCCGTCGAACACGAGCCCGAGGAACGCCGCGACGAGCACGGCCACGCGGGAAAAGCCCGTGAGGCCGTTCGCGTCCGGCTCCGTGGCAGGGTGCGCGGCCGTCATCGCAGCGTCACCTCGTAGAGCTGCGCAACGCCGCTCGAGTCGCTCGTGAACACGACCCGCGCCCCGTCGGGAGAGAACGCCGGATGGGGGTGCGTGTGCTGCGGGGCGAACACCTTCACCGGGCCGTCGTCGTAGGGGCAATGGTCTCCGTTCCAGTGGTCGCCCGCGTTGCTCGACCGGCTCTCGGCGAGCGGCACGACCGGAGACTCGGGGCCGGCCGAGGGATCGAATGTGAACAGGCCCCGGTCGGGATGCTTCGTGTCGGTGACGCACGAGCGACCGTCGCGGCCCACGCAGGGATGCCAGCAGGGAAAGTCGGTCACCCGCCGCACGGCGCCCGAGTCGACGTCGATCCCGATCATGCCGTGTGGCCAGACCACCGTCACGATCTCGTTGCGGCCGCCGACGGCGCTCCGCGGCATCCACATCTCGTGCACCACCCACTCCTTCTTCGCGACGTCGCGGACGTAGGCGAGCCGGTGGTTCGTGCCGTCGCGGTTCACCACGTGGATCCTGTCCGTGTAGCGGCCGCCGAAGCGGAGCAGGCCCGGATCGTCGGGATGGAACTGCGGATGGCCGATCGAGTCGTGCTCGCAGGCGACCGAAACCGTGCCCGAGGCCGTGTCGATCACGTGCAGCCGGGCGACGTTGCCTTTGTCCGGTCCGAACTTCACCGGCACCGCCCACCAGCGCCCGTCGGCCGACAGCGACGTGGTGCCCATCGCGTCGCCCACCATCCCGGGCGGGATCATCGGCACGTCGCCGAAGTCGGCGAGGCACTCCTCGGGAAAGCCGCCGGCCGTCGCCACGCGCCAGGCGCCGCAGCCGGCGGTGAAATAGACGAACCGGCCGTCGGCCGAGGGATGCACGCTCCACTCGTTGACATCATCGCGGGCGGTGAGCTGCACGAGCCGCCCGCTCGCCCGCTCCTCGGCGAAGATCTGCGGCGCGCCCGTGCGATGCGACACGAACACGAGCCACTGCATGGCGTCGTCGTAGGCCGGCAGATAATAGAAAGGATGGTGGTGGATCGAGGGATGGCTCGTCACCTGCCGGACGGCCGCGCCCGTCGCCGGATCGACAAACGATCGCGACTCGGCCTGGTGCACGCTCCCCTTCCCGCCGGCCGTCATCACCGTGTCTCCGCGGTCCAGGCCGCGCGTCATGCGATCGCTGTCCGCTCGCCCATTGGCCGCCGCCGTTCGAGGAGCGTGAGCGGCGCTCCTGCCGGATCGACCGGGCAGGTGAACCCGATCGCCTCGAGGCCCTGCTTGATGGCCGCGAGCTGCTCGGTGGTGAGCGGCCGCATCGGCCGGCGGAACACGGGGCTGGGAAACCTCCCCAGGAGCCACTTCGCCGCCTTCATCCGCTGGTGGGCACCGCAGCCCGGCTCGCCGAAGGCATACACGATCCGCGCCAGCGGCGCCACGACGTCGCCCGCCTTCCGCGCCCGGGCGAGGTCGCCGTCGAGGGCCGCGTGCACGAGCTCCACCATCAACTCCGGCACGAAGCCGGCGAAGCCGATGAGCGCGCCATCGGCTCCTTCGAGAAGCGAGGCGAGCAGAAACTCGTCGTGGCAGGTGGTGATCGACACGTGCGGGGCCACCGCCTTGAGCTGCTCGTAGTCGTAGCGCCAGCGGGCCATGTCGCGCGTGCCCATCTTCACCATCACTACCTCGGGCAGCCGCACCATCTCCTGCATCTCGGCGAGCGTGTAGCCCGCCTTCGTCCACGCGGGATACTGGTGAATGATGATCGACACGCCGCCCCCGGCGGCCACGTCTTCGATGAAGCCGACGGCCGTCGCGCTCGACCGGCCGAATCGCAGCCAGTGGTGCGGCGGCATGAGCAGGATCGCCTCGGCGCCCGCCTCCCGGGCCGCGATCGCATGGTCGATCGCCTCCTGGCTGCCCTCCGCCGACACGCCGCTGATCACCTTCACCCGCCGGCCCGTCTTCGCATTGGCCTGCGCGACGCCCGCGGCCACGCAGCGCGTCACTTGGGCCCGCTCGGCGGGAGAGAGCGACATGATCTCGCCGGTGTGGCCGTTGCAGACCACGCCCTCGATCCCCGGCACGCTCGCCACGTCTGCGATCGAGGCCACGAGCCCTTCCTCGTCGATCGACTCGTCGGCGTGAAACGGGCAGAGCGTGGCCGGATAGACGCCGCTCCAGGGCCGGGTGCGCCAGGGAGAGGCATGGGCGGCGAGCGAGGGGCGGCCGGCGTGGCCATTGGCTGGCGAAGCGGTCATCGTGTGGTCTCCGAGTGCCGTCGACTCTGGTCGACTGGAGCCACGATACACCAGGATCGGCCGCGGATGCCGCAAATCTTGCGCAACAATGCGCAACAAGCCCGGCCGTCTACCGGGGACGGCGTGGTGGCTTCTTGCCGCCTTCGCCGCGGGGGCGGGTGACCGACCCGCCCGAAATGAACGCGGGCTCCACGCGGATCTCCACGGCGGCGCCGGCGAATTGCCCCGTGATCCGCCGGGAGAGTTGCTCGACGGCGAGCCTGCCCACCCGTTGCGGATGCACCTCGACCGTGGCCAGCGCGGGCCAAAGGCCGGCCACGAGGGCCCGCTCGTGATTGCAGGAGACGAGCGAGATGTCGCGGCCCGGCACGAGCCCCACGGTCGCCAGCGCGCGATACACCAGCGCCGCGATGCTGTCGGCAGGGCAGAAGATCGCGGTCGGGCGCTCGTGCGCCAGGGCATGTCGGCCACGAAGCCCGGCAGCGATGCGGGCGACCAGCGGCTGCACGTGCGCCACGTCGATCACGGGCTGCAGAGGAAACGACGCGCGGCGACCCGGCGGGGAGAGATCGTCGACCACGATGCCGTGATGCTCCTCGATCGCCCTGCGGAAGGCAGCGGTGCGGGCGGCAAACGCGGCGTGGTCGGCTTTCGGGTTGACGACGACCACCCGCCGGTGCCCGTGCTCCACGAGCGCCGCCGCCGCGAGCCGGCCAATGATCGCGTCGTCGGGGTCGGCCGTATCGCCGGGAGCACCGGCCGGCCGGCCGAGCATCCACACCAGCGGCGTCATGCGGAGCGCGCTCCGCAGCTTGGGAGCCATCGTGTCCATGATCCGTCCCTGCAGGGCGGCCTTGGCGACGATGCCGTCAAACATCACCCGACGCAGCGACCGCGGTGGCTCGGCCGGATCGGGAACGTCGATCAGCACGGGGTGGGCTCCCGCTTCGGCGAGCGCCTCCTCGGCCCCGTGGATCGCCTCCGCCACGACGGGCAGACTCGCAAGCGCCCGATCGATGCC
>CAZDTC010000171.1:0-5297 GCA_964508125.1 uncultured Candidatus Kuenenia sp. | reverse complement strand
GAAAGGCTCTCACCGCCGCCGGCTGGCGGGTGGGCGAGGCGGCGGATTTTCTCGGGCTCACCGCTGAAGAGCGGCAGCTCGTCGAGTTGCGGCTCACCCTGGCTCTCGCCATTCGACGCCAACGCCAGGCGAGCGGCCTCTCTCAGAAACAACTCGGCGAGCGGATCGGTACCACGCAGCCGCGGGTCGCCAAGATCGAGGTCGGCGCCCCCGACGTCTCGCTCGACCAACTCGTGCGGGCCTATGCTGCCGCCGGCGGTCGCCTTGAATGCCGGCCACCACGAGCCATGGCGCCTGGAAAGTCCGGCCGCATCAAGGTGTCGCTTTGAATGACGCGGCCGCCGAGCGCTTCGAGGAAACGCTGCGATTTCGCATGACCGTCATTCCCTACGATGCGTCAGACGACTGGGTCGAGGATCACATCAAGGCAGCCAAGAAGTGCCTGCTGCGCGGAAATCCTCCGCCAGCCAGCGACGAGTGCCCTTATTGCGACTTCGCAGCTCACCGCGCTTGAACTCTGGACCTGAAAAGGGGACGCATCTCTTTTCTCACTCCAGCAATGCCGCGACCACTTCAGGCACGCCGATGGTCGCAGGCTTGGCGATGACATCGAAGCCGAGACCTTTAACTTCACCGGGAACGTCTGGATTCACGACGATCCGGCGGGCTCGCTTCGGCGCCTCGAAGATGAGCCCTGCCGCGGGATACACCTGCAGCGACGTGCCTACGACAATCAGCACATCGGCGCCGGCCACCAACTCCACCGCCTCTTCCATGGCCAGCACCATCTCGCCGAACCACACGATGTGCGGCCGCAGCTGGCTGCCGAGCTCGCAGCGATCACCGAGATGGATATCGGCTTCGCCAAGGTGCCGGATGAGGCCTGGATCACGCGTGCTGCGAGCCAGCATGATCTCGCCGTGGAGGTGGAGCACATGCTTGGAACCCGCTCGCTCGTGGAGGTCGTCCACATTCTGCGTGACGATCCGCACGTCGTAGGCCCGCTCGAGCTCCACGAGCGCCCGGTGCGCAGCGTTGGGCACGGCAGCCCGCACCGCCCGCCGCCGCTGGTTGTAGAACTCGAGCACGAGAGCCGGGTTTGCCGCCCAGCCCTCCGGCGACGCCACGTCCTCGACCCGGTGCCCTTCCCAGAGCCCGTCCGCGCCTCGGAACGTCTGCAGCCCGCTCTCGGCGCTGATCCCGGCTCCGGAGAGCACGACGATGCGTTTCATGGCTGTTTGTCTCCTCGATGGTAATAGGGATGCAGCCGGTCACAGCGTGTCTTCATCGCTCCACATATCGGGCGGCTCCGCCTTATACGCGTCATTCACCAGAGAAAACACCTCGACTGAGTCGTAGGCAAACGCCTCCTCCAGTACGTCGGGCGGTGGCGTGTGCTCGTCGATGGGCACTACTTGGTAGGTCACCACGTTGTCTTTCAGTTGGCCGAGATGCACCTGGGAGTATCTGCGATGACCCTCGTGACCGTAGATCACCTCTGGCCGCAAATGCACTGGCTTCGCAACGGCTTTTGCAGCCTCGAGCCGATCGAGCGTCTGCTTCAGTCGGAACAGAGTTACAGACACGTCGCAGACGATCCCTCGCTCAAACTCAGCCCTGAAGTACCGATCGGCTTTCAGGATCACCACTGACAACGGCTCACTCGGCGTTGGCCAGGGAACGGGCAACTCGTCCGGCTCTTCAGCCAGAAACTGCTTGAAGGGCTCCAACGTTTTTTCGGTCAGCGGCACACGGATGGAGTAGACATACCCGGCCGGGAACATCGCATACGTGCAGTTGCCCTTGCAGCGGACCGCGACGAGATATTCCGTGGTCAGCCGGCGCAGCACAGCGCCTACCCGGGGGTTCTCCGTAGGCAACTGCCCCACAAGATGGTGGAAGAAAACCTGTGAGAGAGTCTTGTAGCCTACCGTCTTTCGCCACGGCTGGCCGCCGAAGAATTCCTCGATCTCCCACGACGCATTGACTGCGCCGCAGGCGGTGGAAACGCCCGGGTTCTCCGCTGGGGAGAATGTGCCGCGCACTCGGTAGACAAGGTCGTCACCGGCGAGATACTCGGCGGTCGACTCGCCCGGCTCGAGACGCAGCGTATCGGCATCGAGCAGGCCAAGACCCAGGTACGGCGGAAAGCCGTGCGGCGGGTAATGCTCGACTAACGGCAGGTTGAAATCAGCCAGGGGGGGATTTTCAGGGGCAGTCATTCCGGCTGTCCTTTCTTGAGAAGGTGTGGTTGATCGGCGTAAAGCTCCGGCCGCTCTTCTGGGCTGTCCGCATACCAGGCCTTGCTGAGTGGCTCGCCCATCGTCTTCTCCAGATACGTCCGAAACGCCCGGAATATCTCGATGCGGGTGGGCTTGGATGGAATATCGAATCGTTGAATCTTCTCGCTCATGCTGCGATCGCGACCTGGATGTCTGATGTCTTCAGCGAGCGGCGAATCCGCCGCTTGCGGTTGCCGAAGTGGATCGGAACCAAGCCAGATTTCGCCGACTTGCTGCAATATTTATTTCGCTGAGGCCACGCACCTCAACGCACATCCCCTTTCGGGTAGCACCGTTCGCCTTGCAGAGGCTCGGAAGCGAACCCGGTCACTCGACCAGGCTCACACGACACGTCCTTTCTTTTTCGTGTCGATCTTGATGCTCCATCATTATACACCTAGACCCCTCTTTTGTGATGGTCACTACCCCGACGGAGCGTGTCATAGTCGCTCGGTGTGATCCGAACCACGAGGCCGGAAGGAGGAAGGCGGGACGTCATACGATTGTGACGGGTGCCGGGGACAACCTTGGTCCGCAGGCGGTAGACGCGGGCAGAAAACACCTCACAATCCCAGTGGTCGGCCTTCAGCAAGGCAGAGGCCGGTCGAGAAAAATGAAGGGGTCGCCTCGATGCCGCTCTACAGGCTCATGTTGGAAGACCATCGAAACGTGTTCCCCGCCACGCTCGAGAACGTTGAGGCCGCGATTCGAAAGCTGGCTAACTCGACAGGGCCGACGTTTCTGAATCTGAAGGACGAGGGTGGCAACTGGGCGCAGGCGGGCGGCACGAATGGACGGTATCGCGTGGAGGTCCGCGACATTTACGGGGAGGGCTTTCAGCACTGGATGGCCGCACTACCCGGATGCACGGATCGCTCCGCCACGATTGTGTACTACCGAAACAAGTGCATCGAGAACGAGCACGCCTACCGAAGGTGTCCCTTGGAGGCCACGGTTGCCAACGTCCTGGGGCTCAAGGACGTGATGCTGATCCTGACCGAGTACTGTGTCACTGGCCAGCGTTCTTCGAAATACCTTTGGGACGATGTATCTCAGTACTGGATGGACGACGAGGTCGCCGAAAAGGGACTGGGCATCAAGGTCATCAAGCCCAAGGGCGACAAAGGGAAACGCACGTGAAAGGCCGCTCCACATGATCGACGTCTACCACTGCCCAAAATGCTCTCGGCTGCTGAAGTGCGAGGGCGTGGTTTCAATCGATGGCGATGAACTGCCTGTGTTCTCGTGCGAACACTGCGTCGTGAAGAAGCCGGTGTTTGGCCCCGGCACGGAAGAATTTGAGTTGGCCTACACGTTCTGCGTCGACTCAGCCGGCCGGTGCTTTGATCCTGCCGACAGCCTTTACGACGAATATGACGGACTCGAAACTGAAGATGATTCGGGCCCCGACCCCAGCCTGAACTGACGGGTTGCAGGGGACATTGACACTCCCTACGACGAGTCATGGAGTGGTTCGCTCTGCAAGACCTTCACGAATCGCTCGTTCGCGCGGTCGATTCGGGGCCACGACTCCTGCAGCCACGCGTGCGCCTGCTCTTCAGTCCACCTAAAACGCCGCATGGCCCAGCCCTTGAGCACGAACGCCGTGCGGCTGCGGCCGCCGTGGCAGTGCACAAGAATCGGCTGCGATGCTTCTTCCGCGATCAGCGCATCGATCGTGTCGATGACGTCTGTAAGTACCGCCGGTAGGTTTTCGTTGTGGTGCGGCTCCGGCTTGTCGACGAGAAACACCTGGCGGCGCACGGTTCTGGTCGCAAACCCGTCGCCCACGCGGCAGAGCGAGATCACCCGCCAGTCCTCAGGGGCCGCCTCGGCGCCCGCCCGATTAGCCGCATAGATCGGAAACACGTCGTGCACCCGCGCGGGGCCGCCGGGCGGCTCGTCGGCCGGATCCACGGGCTCGTGATTGCCGAGCAGACGGCGGGCGAGCGATTGGAGCGACGAATAGTCGTAGGCTCTCTCACGCTCCGGGCCTGTGACCGTTCCATTGAGATAGGTCGTCCACCGGCTCGGGATCGACTGCACGCCCCACCGTGCACCGGCGATGCCTCCGGCAACGCATGCGACCGTGTCGGCGTCGCGGCCCAGATCAACCGCGGTCACAACCGCCTCCTCGAAGGTAGCTGCGTTTCGCACCGCCCATACCGCCTCCGCCAGACAGGTCCACGCGGTGCCGTTGTTCTTGCCGGTATCGGGCTGCCAGTTAGGCGCGAGGAGCGGCGCCCACCGCTCGCGGGCCGCAGCAGGCAGGATGCGAAGCACTGCGTCGATGGCGTCGAACACGTCGTCGCCACGCATGCCTGCGCGGATCATGGCGGCATGAATGGCTGCGCCGTAGCCGTTATGAGGGTCGTGGTGCGTGAGCACGGCCTGCTGTGTCGCGAGCGCGACGAGGGCGTCGAGCGAATCTTCGGCAGCCCACAAGGCGATCGGTGTGTTCCGCATCACGGAGCCGTTGCCGGCGGATTGGCCGTTGCGATTGTGCACGCGCTCGGCAGCACCGACGTGGGACCGTTCCGCGAGCACCGCGCGGGTATGCGTGCCGACGTCTCGAGCGGTCCGCGCCCATGTCTGCCAGCGATTCCACAGGTCGGCGGCGTCGAAGCCGTTGTTCGCGATCAGCGACTCGGCGAGCGCGAGCGCCATCTGCGTATCGTCGGTGAACTCGCCGGGCTTCCACTTGAATCCGCCGCCGCCACGCATTTCGCCGATACCCCCGCGCACCGGGGCGGGATACGTGCTGCGGTAGAGTCCCGGCGGCTTGAACTCGAACGGGGCTCCGAGGGCATCGCCAACGGCAGATCCCACGAGTGCTCCGATGCCGTGCTGCGTTTTGATCGCGGTCACTCGTTGCCTCCCGTTCCATGGGGAGCAGATACTTCCCCGAGGGCCCCGATCATGAAAAACATTCCGCGGACTGGAAAGCGGCACCCGCCGAAGACGGCGATCAAGGGAAAGCGATACCGCTGCGCCACCTGCCACAAGCGGAGTCCG
>CAZDTC010000170.1:0-5320 GCA_964508125.1 uncultured Candidatus Kuenenia sp. | reverse complement strand
GAGCGGATGCTCGGCCTCCTGCGCGACGACGGCTGGCAGCTCGTGGGCGAGCCCGAGGGCTCCGACCTCGTGGTGGTGAACACCTGCGCCTTCATCGACGCCTCGCGGGCCGAGTCGTATGCGGCCGTCACCGAGATGCTCGACCTCAAGCGGGCGGGTAAGACACGGGGCGTGATCGTGGCCGGCTGCCTCGCCGAGCGGCAGAAGGAGAAACTGTTCGACGAGCTGCCCGGGATCGACGCCGTGATCGGCGTGTTCTCACGCGACGAGGTGGCCCGCACGGCGGAGCGGCTCGTGGGGCGGCTCGGCGAGCAGCAGAGCATTTTTCGGCCGGCCCCCACCCGGGCCCTCGACGACTCGGGGCGGATGCGGGTCACGCCGCGGCACATGGCCTACCTCAAGATCTCGGAGGGCTGCGACCGCACGTGCACGTTTTGCGCGATCCCGAAGATGCGCGGCAAGCACGCCACGAAGCCGATTGAGGAGGTGGTGCGCGAGGCCCGCGAACTCGCCGCCGACGGCACGAAGGAGCTTGTGATCGTCGCCCAGGACACGACGTATTACGGGATGGATCTCTACGGCGAGCCCCGGCTCGTGGAATTGCTCGCGGAGCTCGAGCGGATCGAGGGGCTGGAGTGGATCCGGCTCATGTACCTCTATCCGATGTATTTCAGCGACCGGCTCATCGATGCGATCGCCGCCAGCCAAAAAATCGTGCCGTACCTCGACATGCCGCTCCAGCACGCGAGCGACCCGGTGCTCAAGCGGATGCAGCGGCGCGTGGCCCGCGGGCCCACGGAGGAGCTGCTCGGGAAACTGCGGGAGCGGATTCCGGGGCTCGTGCTGCGGACGACGTTCATCACCGGGTTTCCCGGGGAGACGCGGGAGCAGTTCGAGGAGCTGCTCGACTTCGTGCGGAAGTGGAAGTTCGAGCGGGCGGGCGTGTTCACCTATTCGCTCGAGCCCGACACCCCCGCCGCGAAGCTCGACGGGCACCTGCCCGAGGCGGAGAAGGCGGCGCGGCGCGACGAACTGATGCGGGTGCAGCAGCCGATCGCCCACGCGCATGCCCGCGGCCAGATCGGCTGCACGCTCGACGTGATCATCGACCGGCAGAGCGAGGAGCGGGAGGACGTGTGGATCGGCCGCTCGCAGGCCGACGCCCCCGACATCGACTGCGTCGTGTATGTGACGGCGCCGGGAACATCGGCCAAGCGGCCGCTGACGGGGAAGATCCTGTCCGTCGAGATCGTGGCGTCGAGCGGCTATGACTTGGCGGGGGTGGTGGCCGTGGGGCAACCGTCCCGGTTGCCAATGGCAAGCGAGACGCTTGCCCCACATGAGCGGCCATGACGGTGTCTGCCGACCTGGACCGCGTGTGGACGGTGCCGAATGGGCTGTCGGCGGCGCGGCTCGTGATCTCGATCGGCTGCTTCGTGGCGATCGAGCGGTCGGCATGGGGCTGGGCCCTCGGGCTCTTTCTTGCGGCCGCGCTCACCGACTGGGTCGACGGCTGGTGGGCCCGGCGGTTTGGCCAGATCAGCCGCCTGGGGCGGATCTTCGATCCGCTCGTCGACAAGGTGCTCGTGTGCGGCGCGTTCGTGCTGCTCGCGGCCCGGGGCGGGGCCTCGGCGATCGCGCCCTGGATCGCCGTCGTGGTCGTGGTGCGGGAGCTCGTCGTCACGGCCGTGCGGGCCGAGATGGAGCGGACGGGCCATGATTTTTCTGCGGGGCTCTCGGGCAAGCTGAAGATGGTGCTCCAGTGCGCGGCCGTGGTGCTCGAACTCGCCGCACGGCAGTGGCCGGAGGCTGCGCCAGGCGGCGTGAGCCTTCCCACGGCGGCGTCGGTGGCGGCGTGGGCCGCCGTGGTGACGACGGCCTGGTCGGGCGTCGAATACCTCGCCAAGGCCGCCCGGCTGGCCCGGCGCGGCGGTGACGATCGTGTCGGCGCCTAGCAACAGCGACGGCAACGCGTATGCCCACTGATATCCCCGCTGAATTCATCGCCATGGCGACGCTTGCCGTGCTCGGGAGCGTAGGCACCTTCGCAACGCTTGTGTGGCGGCGATGGCAGGGCACCTCCCTCGTGCGGCAGGCCGAGCCGGGCTCCGTCGCCTGGGACGGGGCGGATGTCGCGTGGATCGTCATCCTGGCCCTCGTGCTGCAGGTGCTCGCCATCTCGCTCGGGCCGCAGCCCCCGCCGCTCGAGCGGCAGCTCGTCGCAGGCATGCTCGCTACGGGCTGCGCCGCCGCGATCGCGGCGCTCTACCTGCGACGGCGCGGTGCATCGTGGGCGATGCTCGGCTTTCACGTGGCCGACTGGCCGGCAGCGCTCAAGCAGGCCCTGGGCACGCTGCTGCTCGTGGTCGCGCCGCTCCTCGCGCTGGCCGCGTTTCTCGATCGGATCGTGCCCTACCGGCATCCGCTCGTGGACTTTCTCTCCGCGCACCGCGACGCCGCATCGCTCGCGCTCGTGTGGCTTGCCGCCACCGTGACGGCCCCGATCGTGGAGGAATTTTTCTTCCGGCGCGTCCTGCAGGGCTGGCTCGAGACAGGGCTCGCGGGTATCGTCGGCCCCGCCCGCGCCGGCGGCCTGGCGATCGCGGGCGCGGCGCTCGCCTTCGCCCTCGCGCATCTCGGCCAGGGCCTCGCCTGGGTGCCGCTCACGGCGCTCGGCGTCGTGCTCGGCATCCTCGCGCGTCAGACCGGCTCGATCGTGCCCGGGATCCTCGCCCACGCCCTCTTCAACGCCGTGAGTATCGTGCTCGTGCTCGTGCAGCCGGCACCGTAGGACAAGCTGAAGCCTATCTGCGTTGTGGGGCAAGCGTCCCGCTTGCCGTAGGACAGGCTTCAGGCTGTCCTACGAGGGTACGGGGCAACCCCGAGCCGGCGCGATACGAGAAGAGGCAAGCGGGACGCTTGCCCCACGGGTGGAAACCGCTCTGGCCGCGGCGGCTCTCCTTCGACACAATCCCGTTCCGCATGGATGCTCACGCCCGCCCCTCCCGGCCGCTCGCCACCCGGATCACCGATGCACTTGCCTACGCGGCAACGCGCGTCGCGATCTGCGTCGTCCAGGCGCTGCCCCGGCCGACGTGTGAGCGGTTTGCCCGGCGCTGGGCCGACTTCCTCGCCAATCGCGTGAAGATCCGCCGGCGCGTGGTGCGCGAGAATCTTCAGATCGCGTTTCCCGAGTGGTCGGCGGCGCAGTGCCGCGAGGTGGCCCGCGGAATGTGGGAGCACCTGCTCTTGATGGTGATCGAGATCGCCCATGCGCCGCGCGTGATCCACAAGACCACCTGGCGAAAGCACTTGCGGATCCACGGGATGGAGGAGATGGTGCGCACGCTGTGGCTCGACCGGCCGAAGGTGATCCTCTCGGGCCACTTCGGCAACTTCGAACTCGCCGCGTATCTCTTCGGTGTGTTCGGTCTGCGTATCTTCTCGGTGGCGCGCGAGCTCGACAACCCTTTGCTCGACGACTTCGTGACGGCGTTTCGCGAGTCGCGCGGGCAGCGGATTTTGCCCAAGAAGGGAAGCAGCCCCGACGTGGCGATCGTGCTCGCGGAGAATGGGGCGCTCGGGCTGCTCGGCGACCAGGCCGCCGGACCCAAGGGGTGCTGGGTGGACTTCTTCGGACGGCCGGCGAGCGTCCACAAGGCGATCGGCGTGTTCGCGCTTTCGTCGCAGGCGCCGATCTTGGTCTGCTCGGCGACGCGGCGCGGCGGGAGGCTGTTTGATTACGACCTCCGGCTCGAGGGACTCGCAGACCCCGCTGCCGGCGGGGCCGAGACGGCCGACCTGCGCGCGGTGTCGCAGTGGTATACGCATCTCCTCGAGGAGGCGATCCGCAGGGCGCCGCCGCAATACTGGTGGGTGCATCGCCGATGGCGGGGACAGCCGCCACAGGCTACAGTGGGCCGCTCCGCCGCGTGACGCGCCGCTGGCGGACCTCCGCGGTGCCCGCCCATGACCGACCGGCCTGACTGCTCCGACTGGTTTCGAATCGCCGCCGCGAACGAGTGTCCTCCCGGCACGAGCATCGAGAGGGTCGTGGAGGGGAGGGTGGTGGCCCTCGCCAACGTCGCGGGGGCATGGCACGCGATCGATGGCTTGTGTCCGCATCAGGGCGGCCCGCTCGGCACGGGCGTGCTCTGCGGAGCGGTGCTCACCTGCCCGTGGCACGGCTGGCAGTTTGACGTGACGACGGGGCGGCACCGCGTGTCGGCGACGGTGCGACAGCCCGTGCACGAGGTGGAGGAGCGCGGGGGTGACGTGTATGTGAGGTTTACCGTGACGCCCGCTCCGGAGGCGGCCGGCGCATGATCGAGATCCGCTGCTTTCGCAACGCCGATCCGCCGCGACTCGCCGACGTGTGGCGGGCGGCCGACCTGGGCCCGGCCGCGATGCAGCCGATGACCGCCGCGCTCCTCGAGGCGAGCGTGTTTTCCAAGCCCTACTTCGAGCGCGAGGGGCTGATCGTGGCGGCCGACGATGACCGCGTGGTCGGCTTCGCCCATGCGGCGTTCGGACCCAGCAAAGACCGCTCGGCCGTCGACACGAAGGTGGGCACGACGCTGCTCGTTGCCATCGTGCCGCATCCGCTCCAGGACCAGATCGGCGATGAGTTGCTGCGGGGCTGCGAGGCCTACCTGCGGGCGCGAGGCGCCCGCACCATCCTTGGCGGCGGGTCGGCCGAGCTCCGCAGCTTTTACCTCGGGCTCTACGGTGGCTCCGACCTGCCGGGCATCCTCGACTCCTCGGCGGCGATGCAGCGCGTGTTCGAACGGGCCGGCTATGAGACGGCCGACCGGATCGCCGTGCTGCGACGGCGGCTGCAGGGCTTTCGCCCGCCGGTCAACCGGCTTCAGCTGGCGATCAAGCGCACGACCGAGTTGCGGGCGATCGACGAGCCGACTCGCCGCACGTGGTGGGAGGCGGCCACCACGGCCGGCATTGCGCTGCGACGCTACGAGCTGCTCAACCAGTCGAACGAGCGGCTCGGCTGCGCGTCGTTTTGGGACATGCAGCCGTTGGCCGGCACGTGGGGCGTGCCGGCGGCCGGGCTGCTCGACGTGGAGATCGAAGGACCGCGCCGGCGGCAGGGGCTCGCCCACTACCTCGTCGCCGAGGCGCTTCATGACCTCTCGCAGGAGGGCGTGGCGATCGTCGAGACGCACACCTCGGCCGCGAACACGCCGGCGTTGAACCTGTTCACGAAACTCGGCTTCGAGACCGCCGAACACGGCACGATCTTCCGCAAGGTGTAGGGCGGCTCACGCAACGCTCACACTTCACGCAGCGCCGCCGAAAAGCGGCA
>CAZDTC010000169.1:0-5327 GCA_964508125.1 uncultured Candidatus Kuenenia sp. | reverse complement strand
GTGGCATGCCCCGTGGCCCACGTGACGGCCGACCAGGCGAACAGGCTCGCGCAGATGATGAGCGGCTTGCTGAAGCGGTCGGCGACGAGGCCTGCGAACGGGCTGGCGAGCGCGTAGGTCCACTTGAACCAGGCGAGCATGTGCCCCCACTGCTCCTGGCTCTCGATGCCCGACACGTCGCCCATCATCGAACGCTGCATCGTGGCCACGAGCTGCCGATCGAGGTAGTTGAGGAGGGCCACGGGGACAAGCAGGGCGACGACGAGCCAGGCAGTGCGATTCATGGCCCCTCCTCGGCGGAATGAAGATGTGGAGAGATGGTCATCGCCCGATCACATTGCGGGCGCCGTCATCGCGGATCGCGTGGAGCGACGGCGGCACGAACACGTTGCCCGTCACGGTGTTGTCGTCGGCGAAGTCGCGGTCGTCGAGGCTCGAGCCGAAGGGATACCCGTGATCCTGTCCACAATACATGCGGCTTCCGTTTCGTGATCCCAGGTGAATCGCCGTCTGGAATGCGCCGAGCGTCCGCGTGTTGAACCAGTTGTCGCGGATCACGTTGCCGTGCGGCGTCTGGTGCCGAACCGTCCCCGCCTCCCCGCAGTTGCGATACAGGAAGATCCCGCCGTAGGCGATGCTCTCGAAGCGGTTGCCTTCGATCCGGTTGTCGGCCGAGCCGTCGATGGCGATCACCTCCCGGGCGGCCCACATCGCGAGCGTGTTGCCGGCGATCACATTGCCCGCACTCTCGCAGTCGAGATAAATCGCCGTCGATGCGCTCCAGCCGGTGATCCGCGAGTTTTCGAAGACGACGCCCGTCACACCCGGCGCCACGTACAACGGAATCCGGTGGGCAGCCTCGATCTCGACGCCGGTGATGCGGATGTTCGTCGGCGCCGCATCCTGCGCACGCTGCGTATGCCCTTCCCAGTGCGACGACTCCCGCACGTCGGCGGCTTCACCATTGCGGCCCATTCCAAACACGCGAATCGAACCGCGGATCCGGCAATTACGAATCACGACGCCCTCGGGCCGATCCCAGCCGTCCGCCGTCTTCTCGGATCGGATGACGAGTTCCGTCGGCTTGCCGTCGTTGTACCAGCCCCCATCGCAGTCGATGACGGTGCCGCTGACTGCAGTCCCGGAGAGCACCACCTGCTCCAGGGGCGAATCCGGCATCCGCTTGTAGATTTCGGAGGGATTGAAAAGCACGGCATAGAGGCCGATGGCCCCGCACACCATTCCCAGGGCTGCGGTGGTGACCGCAATCCAGCGGAATCCCGGTCGAAGTCTGGCCGTCATGCCCGGCTCGCTGGATACCTTCTCGGCCATTGCCGCGGATGATACCAACAGTTTCGCATGGCAGCACTGTCGACGTGACCCGTCGGGGCGGATCCCTTTGGTACAGTGCCGTCAGAGCCGATGGCGGAGCAGTCATGAGCATCACCCTGGGCATCCTCGACACGACCGACGACGACGCGGTGGCACGCCTCCTGCAACGGTCGCTCTACGACTGGTACGAACGACGGCTGCGGCAAGGCGCGCGGTTCGGCACCGACCCGGCTCCGTTCCGCATCTTTCCCCGCGTCTATCGCCGGCTCGACCAGGGGAGCGAGATCGCGGCCCGCGACGCCGGCGGTGGGCTTGTCGGCGTGTGCTTCGTGCACCCGCGTGAGACGCACCACGCCATCGGCATCGTCGCCACGGATCCCGAGGTGGCTGGCCGTGGCGTGGCCCGCCTCATGGTCGAGGAAGCGCTGCGCAGGGCCGATCGCGCGGGCCTGCCGGCGAGGCTCGTGTCGAGCCTGCTGAACCTCGACTCGTTCTCGCTCTACAGCCGGCTGGGCTTCCTGCCCCGCACGATCTATCAGGATCTGGAGCTCGCCGTGCCGGCCGGTGGCATCGCATCTCCACGGCCGGCTTGCAGCGCGACGATCCGCCTCGCGACCCCTGCCGATGCCCGGCGCCTCGCCGACCTCGAGCACGATCTCGCCGGGATCCGCCGCCTGCCCGACGTCGAGTTTCTGCTGGATCCCGCCTCCGGATGGCGGGTGTGGCTCGCAGCCGATGGAGGCGGCCGGCCCGTCGGCTTCCTCGCCGGCAGCGGGCATTCCGAGTTTTCAATGCTCGGCCCCGGGGTGGCCGCAGACGAGAAGGTGGCCGCGGCCCTCATCTGGAATGGGTTGGACGCGGCAAGAGGCCGCACGATGGTGTTCCTCGTGCCCGCCGCGGCCACGCGCCTTGTGCACACCGCCTACAGCTGGGGCGCCCGCACGGTTGAGTTGCACGTTGCCCAGGCTCGCGGCGAAACGCCCACGGGCACCGGCATCACGATGCCGACATTCCTGCCCGAGTCCGCGTAAACCGCACGATTCCGAGTAATATCACCGTCGGCAGGGGCACGGCTGAGCCTGGAGACTCGCGATGCGCTGGTTCTGGATCGACCGCTACGAACAGTTTGTCCGCGGCAGCCATGCCGTGGCCGTGAAGGCCGTGACGCTGGCCGAGGAGCATCTCCACGACCATTTTCCCGGGGCCCCGGTGATGCCCAATTCGCTGGTGCTCGAGGGCATGGCGCAGGCGGCGGGGCTCCTCGTGATCGACTCGATCGACTACGGCCGGCAGGTCGTGCTCGCGAAGGTTGCGAAGTCTGATTTCCACTTTGATGCGGTTCCCGGCGACGTGCTCCGCTACCGCGTCGAGATCGTCGACATGAGCGACTCCGTGGCCCTCATCAAGGCCACGAGCACCGTCCGTGACCGGGTCCAGGCCGAAGCGGAGCTGGTGATGGGCCTGCTCGTGGAGGGGGAGGCCGTGCCGAAGCTGATGTCGAAGCGCGAACTCATGGAGTGGCTCGACAACCTGCGCGTGTTCGAGGTCGGCACGAACGCCGACGGGTCGCCGATTCCTTACGATCGGCTCCCCCACGTGACCTGATCCCTCCGCCTACATCCTCGAGCCCGCACTCGGCAAATGTACTACAATCGAAGTCGATGACACACCTCCCGCCAGCGCTCCTGATCGCCCTCACCTGCCTGTTCGCGGCCGACCTCGCCCGCGGCGAGTCCGCCCCCAACACGCTCTCCGAGGCGGAGCGACGGGCGGGCTGGAGGCTGATCTTCGACGGCCGCGACGCGAGCGCGTTTCGGGGCTACCGGCGCGAGTCGCTCGGCGATGGCTGGCAGGTGCGCGAGAGCGCGCTCGTAAGGGCCGCCGATGGGGCCGGCGACATCATCACGCGCGAACAGTTCGCCGCGTTCGAGGTGCAGCTCGAGTATCGGATCGCGAAGGACGGCAACAGCGGGCTGATGTTCCATGTCACGGAAGCCGAGCCGAAGCCTTGGCACACGGGCCCGGAGGTGCAAATCCTCGACAATGCCTCCACGAAGGAAACCCAAAAGGCCGGGTGGCTCTACGGCCTCTACGAGCCCAAGGTGCCCGACTGGGTGCGGCAGGCCGACAAGGTGGCCGGTCGCACCACGCCCGACCTGATCGACGCGACGCGGCCCGCCGGCGAATGGAACCACCTCTATCTACGGGTCGCCCCCGGCGGATGTGAAGTGTGCGTCAACGGCGTGGTCTATGAGCGCTTCAAGATCGGCAGCAAGGACTGGGACGAGCGGGTCGCGAAAAGCAAGTTTGCCTCGGTTCCCAGCTTCGCGCAGGCCGGCCGCGGCCATCTCTGCTTTCAGGACCATGGAGACGAGGTGGCGTTTCGCTCGATCAAGGTGCGGGAACTGCCCGCGGATGGTGCCAAGATTCCATTTGCAGATGGTGTCGCCGCGGCGCAGGCCGTGCCGGCGTTTCCCGCGGCGACGTGGGAGGGCTGGTCGCCCGAGTCGGCCGACGGCACGCCCGTGGTGCCCCTGCGGCCGCTCGTCGTGACCCACGCTGGCGACGGCTCCGGGCGCCGGTTCGTGCTCGACCAGGCCGGAATGATCCACGTGTTCAAGCCGGGATCGGCCGCTGGAAAATTGTTCCTCGACCTGCGGGCCGGTACGTCGCCCTGGGGCAAATACAACGAAGAGGGAATGCTCGGCCTCGCGTTCCATCCACGGTTCGCCGAGACCGGCGAGTTTTTCATCACCTACAGCCTGAAGGGCGAGAGACACGTCGAGCACCTCTCTCGCTATCGGGTGAGCAAGGCCGACCCCGACCGCGCCGATCCGGCGAGCGAAGAGGTCGTGCTCGCGGTGGACCAGCCGTACTGGAACCACAACGGCGGCTCGATCGCGTTTGGCCCGGATGGCTATCTCTACTGGGGCCTGGGCGACGGCGGCAGCCGCGACGATCCCCTCGGCAACGGGCAGAAGCTCGACACGCTCCTCGGCAAGATCCTGCGGATCGACGTCGATCGGCGCGAGGCCGGCCGCCCGTATGCGATCCCCGCCGACAATCCGTTCGTCAGCCGCTCCGACGCCTGCGGCGAGATCTTTGCGTTTGGCTTCCGCAATCCCTGGCAGATCGCCTTTGACCGCGAGACGGGCCGGCTCTGGGCCGCCGACGTCGGGCAGGATCTCATCGAGGAGGTCGACATCGTGACCAAGGGGGGCAACTACGGCTGGAGCCTCCGCGAGGGGACGCAGATTTTCGGCAACCGCCCCGACGCCGGCGCCGAGCTCATCGAGCCCGTCTGGGAATACGACCACCAGGTGGGCAAGAGCATCACCGGCGGGTTTGTGTATCGCGGCAAGCAGGTGCCCGCGCTCTCCGGCTCCTATCTCCACGCCGACTTCGTGTCGGGCCGGCTGTGGGCGCTGAAGCTCGACGCGGCCACGGGCCGGGCCACGAACGTTGAAATCCCCTGGCCCGGCCTGCCGATCTTCGGCTTCGGCACCGACGCCGACGGCGAGGCCTACGTGCTCACGAGTTCTCCGACCGGCCAGGGCGTGTTTCGTCTGGCGCCGGCGGCCCCAGCCAACGCCTCCAGCGCAGTGCAGCGGTAAGCGTGATTCGTCGACTTGGCCGCGGAAGGTGGTTCGCCACAGTACACATGCCGCTCCGGACGGCACTGGCAAGCCGTGGGGCAAGCGTCTCGCTTGCCAGGAGTTGGGGCCGCATTGGCAAGCGGGACGCTTGCCCCACGGCTGTCAGCGTTTGCGGTTGACCGCGCGGAGGCGGGCGGGCGTGAGGCCCGTGTGGCGGCGGAGAAACGTCGTCATGTATTGGAGCGAGGGAAACCCGGCCCGCTGGGCCACGGCCTTGAGCGAGAGGTCGGTCTCGAGAATCAATTTCTGCATGCCTCCCAGCCGCAGTCGCACGTGCTCCTGGTGGATCGTGCCCTCCGATCTGGATGATGGTTCGGCTCGTCAAGGCGCAGGGGCTCT
>CAZDTC010000168.1:0-5399 GCA_964508125.1 uncultured Candidatus Kuenenia sp. | reverse complement strand
GTCGATGTAGGCGCCCGTCGCGCAATACGGCTTCGAGGCCATCACGCCGCCGTCGGCGAACTGGCTCATGCCGAGCGTGTTTGGAAGCTCCACCCACTCGACGGCGTCGACATACACGGCCAGATACCAGCGGTGCACATTCTCTGGCCTCACTCCCACGAGCATCGCGAACAGCCCCGTCACCATCAGCCGCTGGATGTGATGGGCGTAGCCGTAGGTGAGCGTCTGCGAGAGCGCGTCCTTGAGGCAGTTCATCTCGGTGGCGGCCGTCCAATAGAAACCGGGCAGGTCGCGATCGGCGCCGAGGGCATTGCGCCGCTCGTATTCCGGCATGAAGTGCCAATAGACGCCGCGGACATACTCCCGCCAGCCGATAATTTGCCGGATGAATCCCTCGGTGGCCTCGAGAGGCGCTTTGCCCTTCCGCCAGGCTTTTTCCGCCGCGGCCACGACATCGCGCGGGTCGAGCAGCTTCATGTTCAAGGCCTGCGAGAGCCGGGCATGATAGAGCCAGGGCTCACCGGTCCAGATCGCATCCTGATAGCGGCCGAAGTTCGCGAGTCGCCGGGCGACGAAATCATCGAGGGCGGCGCGAGCATCGTCCGGCGTGACGGGCCAGTCGAAGTGGTCGAGGCTGCCAGGGTGCTTCGCGAACCGCTTGTTCACGAGATCGAGCACGCCGCGCGTGATGGCGTCGGGGGCGAACTGCTTCGGGGCGGCGAGTTTGCCCGGGCCGCTCTTGGGAAACGCGCCGCGGTTTTCGGCGTCGAAATTCCACTGGCCGCCGGCCGGCTCACCGTCGTCCATGAGCACGCCATATTTCTCGCGCAAGGGACGGTAGAAATACTCGAGCCGCAACTGCTTGCGGCCTTTCGCGTGCGCGGCGAAATCGTCGCGGGACGAAAAAAAGTGGCGGTCGGGTCGGATATCGAGCGGGATGCCGGCATTCGCGGCCGCGGCGCGGAGGGCTTCCTGCACGCGCCACTCGCCCGGCTCCACCACGATCAGCCGGTCGGGCATGCGGCCGGCCTTGCGAGCGGCCGCGAGGCTTGTGGCGAGCGCGGCGGCGAGCGACTCGGGCTCCTTCGCGGCGGGCGCAGGCGGCAGCTCCCGGTAGTCGACCTCGATCCCCTCGGCCTGGAGGCGGTTGCGGAAGTGCCGCATCCCGGCGAGAAACACGGCGATCCGGGCCTTGTGCGTCCAGACGTGGGTCGATTCCTCGGCCACCTCGGCCATCCACACGCGGTCGCGGGAGCGGTCGAAGCCGTCGAAGCCGCTGCCCGAACGGTCGAGCTGGTCTCCGAGCACGAGAAGGAGATTGCCGGCCATGGGCGATACCTTACCCGACCCGTCGATGCCCGGAGGACTTGAAAAAAGCCCTCGAAAACCAGGGTGCCGAATGGTTGACCCGGCCCCCGGGCGTGGTACTATGTTGCAACTGGTATGCAAAAGTGTTGTCGCTTCGGGCAACCGCTACCGAACTCCAGAGAATCGCTCGTGATGGCCTGCTGATTCCGTCGCCGATGACCACGGGAGCCTCCCGTGCAGTCGCCGGTTCGGTTTCAGCGTCTCTCGCCGTCGTGCTCCGGTGATCGTCGTCCCAGGACGTGTCCCGATTGCCCGTCAGTTTCCTCGTGGCCCGGCTCGGCGAGCCCGCCATCCGAAAAACAAACCCAGGGCTTGACGCCATTCGCAACATGAATACTATTGCAACTAAGTTGCATCTAAGACCAATGGCAAAGCCGATGGCGACCGCCGCGTTCACCCTCGTCGAACTGCTCGTCGTGATCGCCATCATCGGCGTGCTCGTCGGCCTCTTGCTGCCGGCTGTACAGTCGGCCCGGGCATCGGCCCGTCGCACGCAGTGCTCGAGCAACATGCGGCAGGTGGGGCTCGCGATCCGGCAGTTCGCCGAGGCCCACCGCGGATCCATGCCGCTGTCGACCCACGATCTCGGCGTCGGCGAGGAAGAGCGAGCGTGGATCCACACGGTGGCCCCGTTCATGGAAAGCGTCGACCAGATCCGGATCTGCCCCGACGACCCCAACGGCCCCGCCCGATTCAAGGCCGATCTGACGAGCTACATCCTCAATTCGTACGTCTGCAATGGCGAGGACGAGGGTGCGGTCACGAACCTCAACAAGATGCGGGCCACCTCGAAGACGATCGTCGCGTTCGAGGCGTCCGATGCGATCGGCACGAGCCATGCCGACCACACCCACGGCACAAACTGGTTCAAGTATGCCCTGACGCGCCCCAATCGCGTGAAATTGATCTGGGATCGAATCAAGGAAGACGTGCAGACCAACCGGCATGGCAGCCATGCCAATTACCTCTATGCCGATGGGCATACAACACAGTTGTCCGAAGCAGATATCGATGTTTGGGTTCAGGCGAATTTCAATTTTGCACTTCCACCACAGTGAAGGATGTTTTCGTAGAGCATCATCCATGAGCACCGCCACTTCAGTTCAAATCCCGTCGCGTTGCATCAACCTGCGAGTCATGCGTTGTGTTTTCGTAGGACTCATGATTGCCTTGTCCTGCCATTGCCATGACGCCTGGGCCGATGTCTATGAACTGGACCTGCATCTTCACTCCACGGAAGTTGATCCAGCGGAATTCGCGGCCAGTGACGCGCTGCTGCCGGTCAAAGCCGCCGCCAAAGGAAATCGGCCGGTCGGAAGTCAGTTTGATTTCATCGGCGTGGCCGCCGGACAGCCGTTTTGGAGGCTGCCAAAGACCCAAAATCCTGCGCTGCTCTTTCTGAGCATCGGCACCGAGGAACTCGCTCCTGCGGATTTTGGTTCGACCATCACGTGGTCGCTCAGCAGCGTGACGGGAAGCGGTGGCGGCCCTGCCCCGGGAGTCTTTTCGATGTGGGATGTGGACGATTTTGGCGGCGTGGTGCCCTTGATGTCGTCGTCATCCGGAGCCGGCACGCCGAACAGCCTCGTCGTGAGTGCCGGCGGCCATTACCACTATAACTACGGCTTCACGGCACCGGGCCTTTACAACGTGGCGTTTGCAGCCACGGCGACTCTCTCCGCAGCCCTCGGTGGCGGCCCGGTGTCGGACGCAGCCGTCTACTCATTCGGAGTCTTTGACACCGGCGCCGACTATGTCGAACCCTCGTCGACGCCCTGGACCTACGGAGGGCAGGAGTTCACCGTCGCGCTCTTCGGCGACGAGCACATCGACATGGGCGTGGGCCTCGTCGCCGTGCCGGAGCCTTCGGCCTTGGCGCTCGCCGGATGTGGAATCGCGGGGATCGTCGCCGCCCGCCGCCAGTGGTCCAGGCGGGCCGGATGCAGCCCCGAAAACGCCTGAATTTCCGGATTTGACGGTCGTGTTACGTCGGCCGTTGGCCTGCGGTTCTCCTCCCAGAGAGGCATCGGCCGGTCGTAAACGGCTGGCATCTCGGCAGATTCGCCAGGGAGGCACCCGTGATCGCGTTGGTCCGTTCGGAAAAGCGGAGACCCAAAGTCAAGCCGCAGTCGAGCCGGAAATTAGATGCCCGTCGGATCGAACTTCGCGAGCGGCGGGAGCGTTTTTTCGCCCGGCCCATCGAATACATCCCATGCCGGCAGTTTCTCAAGAAAGACGCCGAGTTGCTCGCCTCGACGCCGCCGGCCGATGTCTGTGTGCCACTCGATCGTGATGCCGTCGATCGGACCGCCGGCAAGTCGCTCACTCCCTACCTTGCCAGTCTCTACCAGACACGCCTCCTCACGAAGGACGAGGAGCAGTATTACTTCCGGCGGATGAACTGGCTCAAGTTCCGCGCGGCCACCGCGCGAGGTCGGCTCGATCGGCGGCGGGCGACGGAGCGGCAGATGAAGCAGGTCGAGGGCTGGCTCGCCGAGGCCGAAACGGTGAAGTCGATCATCATCACGTCGAACCTGCGGCTCGTCGTGTCGATCGCCAAGAAATTTGTCGACGTGAGCAATTCGTTCGAGGAGCTCGTGAGCGACGGCAACGTGGCGTTGATGCGGGCCGTGGAAAAGTTCAACTTCGCGCTCGGCAATCGCTTCAGCACGTATGCGACCTACGCGATCCAGCGGCACTTCTTCCGAATGTCGCACAAGGGTCGGCAGCAACGGAGCCGGTTTGTGACGAGCGACGAGGCGCTCAAGGATCGGGCCGAGGACACCAGCGAGAGCCCGTATTGCTCATCCGAGCAGATCGGCACGCTCAAGACCCTGTTCGCCGGGTTCCTCGGCGACCTGGAGCCGCGGGAACGGCAGATCGTCGTGGCCCGGTTCGGGTTCGACGGCAAGCCTCCGCGGACCTTCCGAGAGCTCGGGTCCGCGATGGGCGTGTGCAAGGAGCGGATCCGGCAGATCCAGACGCGGGCGATGGATAAACTGCGCGACATGGCCGCCGAGGCGAAGCTCGAGCAAACTGTCGGCGATTGGCTGTAGCCCCATGTCCCAACGCGTCCTGATTCTCGGCGGCGCAGGTGGCATCGGTTCCGCGCTCGCGAGGATCCTGGTTGCGGCCGGCGGTAGAGCGTTTTTGGCAGGGCGTGACGCGGCCAAACTCGAGGCGCTGGGTAGCGAACTCGGGATGCCCACCACCCCGGTCGATGCGACCGACCTCGACGCCGTCGACTGCTGTGCCGATCGGGCGGCCGAGGCGCTTGGCGGCCTCACGGGAATCGCCAACTGCGTGGGCTCGATCCTCCTCAAGCCGGCGCATCTCACGAGCCCGGCCGACTGGCACGCGACGCTCGCCCAAAACCTCACGAGTGGCTTCGGCTGCGTGCGGGCGGCGGGCCGGCTCCTCAAGGCCGAAGGGGGTTCCGTCGTGCTCGTGTCGAGCGCGGCGGCCCGGATCGGCCTTTCAAACCACGAGGCGATCGCAGCCGCGAAGGCCGGGCTCGAGGGGCTCGTGCGGTCGGCGGCGGCCACCTATGCCCGGCAGCGGATCCGGTTCAATGCCGTGGCGCCGGGGCTCGTGCGCACGCCGCTCTCGCAGGGGCTCGTTTCCACGGAACTCGCGGAGAAGGCGTCGCTGGCGATGCACCCGCTCGGCCGGCTCGGAGAGCCCGGAGACGTGGCCCGGGCGATCGCCTTCCTGCTGGACCCGGCCCAAGACTGGATCACGGGGCAGGTGCTCGGCGTCGACGGTGGCCTGGCGGACGTGAAGGCCCGAGCCTGACCGGACAGCCGCGGCGTGGTATGTTCCCCGCCATGAACAATCAGAACACCAGCAAGACCCGCTCCGGATCCGCGCCGACCGTTCGCCTCTGGCTGATGATGGTGCTCGAGTTCGCCATCTGGGGCGCCTGGCTGCCGCTCGTGTGGGGCTACATGGGCAAAGACGGTCTCGCCTTCAGCGAGGCCCAGATCGCCTGGGTGGGCAGCACGTTTGCGATCGCCTCGATCGTGGGCATC
>CAZDTC010000167.1:0-5441 GCA_964508125.1 uncultured Candidatus Kuenenia sp. | reverse complement strand
GGGGTAGCCCGCCTCGGTCTGCGTCTGTGTGCCGCTCGGCACGTTGATCGTGATCGAACTCGGCGCAACAGCCTGCACGGTGAGGTTGTCGTACTGCCAGTTGCTCAGATAGTTGGCGAAGCCGACGTATTGCAGGTTCTCGAGCGCGGCTGCTTGAGCGCCAGTGAATGCAAG
Organism: uncultured Candidatus Kuenenia sp.; assembly: GCA_964508125.1. GTDB lineage: Bacteria > Planctomycetota > Planctomycetia > Pirellulales > UBA1268 > RGVT01. Next base: position 5,267 of record CAZDTC010000167.1, on the reverse strand, counting down.
GGTCGCGACGCGCTGGCCATCCACGGGGCTGTCGAGCGTGTAGATGATGTTCGAGCTCCCCCCCGACCGGCTCACGGTGAGGCCAGCCGGACCCCACGTATTCGGGCTCATGCGGATCGCTCCGTTGTCGTTGACCGTCGGAGCAAAGAGCACGCCCCCGCCCGTGGTTCCACCAAGGCTCCAAGTCGCAGTTGGCCGCGCCCAGGTCGTGGTCGGGTTAACCTCACCCCAGCCGGTTTGAATTCCAAACCAGATGTAGTCACCGCTCAAGTCGCCCGTGCTGGAAAGGAAAAGACCCCCTTCGCCATACCAGGGGTTGCCACCGAGATTGCTGGCGAGATATCTCGCGCTCCCATAGACCGACCAGTCGGAGGCCGAACCAGCGAGCAAAGGACTGGTGACGGCGAGGTAACCGGTTGCACCCCCGCCGATGGAATTCAAGTTCAGGGCGTTGCCGCTCGCGTTGACCGGCGGCGTGACGATGGCCGGTTGCAGGCCCATCTGCGACGTCATTCCAGTCCATCCCGGCAGCGTGTTGGTGGGAATCGGATAGATGTCGGGCGTGTACGACTCGAAGTCGTTCAAATACACGGTTGTGAGCGCGGCTGTCGCCGGCCTGGCAAACCCGGCGCAGAGCAGCGCTTCCACCACGGCCACGAGAGCGAGGCCGCGAAGGAGGAGCATGCTCGCCCGGCTCCTCGCCGGCCCGCGGGCTTCGCCGCCCTCCGATGAAGAGAGCATCCGTTTCCGATTCATCACGCTATTCATGAGCAATCCCCTTTCACGATGGTAGGTTTCGAACTAGCGGCGGCGACGGACACACCGCACGGCGAGCCCTGCCGCGGCCATCCCCAGCAACGCCATGCTCGACGGCTCCGGAACGGCCTGCACGGTGAGATTGTCGTACTGCCAGTTGCTCAGATAGTTGGCGAAGCCGACGTATTGCAGGTTCTCGAGCGCGGCTGCTTGAGCGCCAGTGAATGCAAGGGTCGCGACGCGCTGGCCATCCACGGGGCTGTCGAGCGTGTAGATGATGTTCGAGCTCCCCCCCGACCGGCTCACGGTGAGGCCAGCCGGACCCCACGTATTCGGGCTCATGCGGATCGCTCCGTTGTCGTTGACCGTCGGAGCAAAGAGCACGCCCCCGCCCGTGGTTCCACCAAGGCTCCAAGTCGCAGTTGGCCGCGCCCAGGTCGTGGTCGGGTTAACCTCACCCCAGCCGGTTTGAATTCCAAACCAGATGTAGTCACCGCTCAAGTCGCCCGTGCTGGAAAGGAAAAGACCCCCTTCGCCATACCAGGGGTTGCCACCGAGATTGCTGGCGAGATATCTCGCGCTCCCATAGACCGACCAGTCGGAGGCCGAACCAGCGAGCAAAGGACTGGTGACGGCGAGGTAACCGGTTGCACCCCCGCCGATGGAATTCAAGTTCAGGGCGTTGCCGCTCGCGTTGACCGGCGGCGTGACGATGGCCGGTTGCAGGCCCATCTGCGACGTCATTCCAGTCCATCCCGGCAGCGTGTTGGTGGGAATCGGATAGATGTCGGGCGTGTACGACTCGAAGTCGTTCAAATACACGGTTGTGAGCGCGGCTGTCGCCGGCCTGGCAAACCCGGCGCAGAGCAACGCTTCCACCACGGCCACGAGGGCGAGGCTGCGAAGGAGGAGCATGCTCGCCCGGCTCCTCGCCAGCCCGCGGGCTTCGCCGCCCGCTGATGAAGAGAGCATCCGTTGCCGATTCGTCGCGATATTCACCAGCCGGGCCGCAGCCGATCGGCCGCGGCTCGAAACCGATTCGCAGTTCGCACACACGTTGTCGCCGAAATGACTCATTAGCTTTTCTCCTCGAAAAAGTTGTGCTCCAACCCCGCTGCCGACCTTGCTTCGTTATTCAATCCCGAACGTCCGTCTCTTGCAATCGCCTGAGAGCCGAAATCTCTTTCAAACCACGAGGTTTGATTGAGTTCTATGTGCGCTCGGTTCCCACTGGCGGCCGGGGCAGCGGCTTCTTGCCGAACACCCGCCGTTGTGATCGCTCCGAGTCACCACGCCCCGGATGCGAATGGTGGGATGCTTCGCCAGTTAGTCGCTCGGCAGGTCGCGAGCGTCGGCCGTCCGTTCGATGAGGTCGGCGAGCTTCCGCCGCCATGCCCGGTAGGCCGCGCCGTCGAGCGTGTAGTCGAAGGGCGCGGCGGCGATGCCGTCGAGCGCGAGCAGCCGGTCGGCCTCCCGCCGCGCGTCGTCCGCCAGGGAATCCCGCCGCGCGGCAAGGAGCGTGAGATACTCGTAGTCTTCCATCCCGTCGCGCCAGTTTTCGAGCCGCAGGCTCGGCCAGGGGCTGCCGCCGCGGCCCGGATAATAGAGGTGGCCCTCGCCGGGCGGAAACGGCCACCCCTGCATGCTCCAGGGCACGTCGGGCCAACGACCGGGCCGGTCGGGATCGCAGTTGGCCGCGCCAAACAGATTGGCCGCCCAGTAGAGGACGCCGTCGACGCCATTGGCATGGCTGAGCACCGGGAGCATCCGCGGGGCGATCGGCTGCGAGCCGACGGCGAAGTTGCAGAAGGGCTCGTAGACCACGTTGCAGGGATACCAGAACACCCGCTTGCCGGCCGCCTGGTGCTTCCGCATCTCGCGGAGCTCGAGCCGGTCGTTGAGCGACACGAGCACGTCGATCGGATCGAACAGGCTGTCGTCGGCGGGCGGGATGCCGCAGCAGGTGACGAGCACCAGCCGCAGGTCGGGGGCGTGGCGCTTGATGATCAGCCCCTCGTTCACGGCGTCTTCCCGCTCCTGGCGGGTGCGAACCTCGTCCTTGAGCTGGAAGCAGACGCCCGCCTCCTTCCAGGCCGGATGCGTCGTGATGGCCTGCTGCAGGGCGGCGGCCACCTTCGCGAGCTGTTCGGCCCCGGCCGGATCGACGCGGCCTTCGCGCACCGCCTGCCCGGAGACTTCGCCGAGCGGCACGTCGCCCGTGTGGGCGAGGCACGCCTCGACGGTCCGCTCCCAGGTGCTGAAATCCCAGGTGCCGTTCCCCTTGTCGATCTCGGGGGTCACCTTGCCAACCGCTGTGGCCCAGCTCGGCATGCCGCCGACCCCCATCCGATAGTCGCCGAGAAACCTGATCACCTCGGTCATCCGCTCGGGTGGGACGTCGACGAACCCCAACTGGTGGAACCAAGCGTCGGCGGGATAGCGGGCGTAGCCGTAGAAGTTGACCCAGTCATGGGCCCAGAGGTTGAACATCGTGCCGAGGGTCGATTTCTTCGGCAGCTGGAAGCCGAACACCCGCACCCGCAACGGCAGCGTGCGCCGCAGGCCGTTGACGGTGAGCGCGAGTTCGGCGGTGTGCGCGCCGGCCACCGCGTCCGGCCCGGCCCGCACCTGCACGAGGAGCGTGGCGTTGTCATCGGCGGCCCCCGGCTTGAACTCCGCCGGCGGCAGCAGCGGGTCGGGCACGAGCGCCGTGAGCTCCCGGCCGGGCTTCTGCCTCGTGCCGGCGATGCTGACGTCGTCGGCCCAAAAGACCTGCGCCGTTACCCCGGCCGGCAGGCCGCTCACGGCCGCGTCGATGTCGCGCACGCCCGCTTCGGCCCATACGGTCGCGAGGAGCGACTCGGCCTCGTTGGCCGCCAGTTCGAGCGTCGCCTCGCCCGGCTCGATCAGGCCGGCATACCCGCCGGGGGGCGTGGCCCGCGGAGTGCGCTCGAGCGGCGTCGCGAGCCCGATCAGAAACGGCAGGCCGCCGTGCCGCCGCCGGATCTCCGCCGTGAGGGCCGCCGCATCGCCGGCTTGGTCGGGCGGCAGCGCGACCCCCTGCCGGGCGGCGTTGGCGTCGATCGCCGCGCGGGCCCGCGCGGCGGGGCCCGGCCCCGTCAGCCGGATGCGGTCCACGAAGAAGACCGCCGGTCGTTCGTCACTGTCGTTGTTGGTGTAGATCTGAAACACGGCATTGGTGCCGTGCTGCACCATCGGATTGTCGGCGATCCGAAACCGCACGTGCCGCGTCTCGCCTGCCTCGAGGTTGTCGAACATCACGAGCGCATCCTGCAGGCTGTCGCCCCGCAGCATCAGATTCAGCCGCTCGAGGGCCGTGCCGGCCCGCAGGTCGAGTTCGAGAAACTCGGCGTCGCGCCAGGTGCGCAGGTCCACCTTCTGCGCGATTCCGTGCCAGGGAAGCTTGCCCACGGCGACCCGCAGCGAATGCGATCCATCGGTCGCCCAATCGGTCGAACGGGCCACCGTCGTGCCCTGGGGCACCCAGGCCCGCAGGTCGTCGTCGGTCTCGAAGGAATAGTCGGGGCGCCCCCGGGCGTCGGGATCGGCGGCCACCGGCCCCCGCTCGACGGGCAACGAGCGAAACTCTTCGTCGCTCAAACCCGGCCCGCTGAGCGCGATCCGCTGCCAGGTGCCGAGGCTCACGTAGCTGGTGAGCGCGAGCCGCGTGAAGCGGGCGGCGTCGGCCGCAGCCACCTCCAGCCGCGCGGCCGCGCCGCCGGACGAAGCGGAGAACACATAGCCGCCGTCTCCCGCCTTCTTTTCCAGCGCGAGATCGAACACGGCTCCCGGGGTGAAGGGCTGCTCCGGGCTCTCAACCACGCCCGCAGCCGTGTCGAACGCGGCGCCGTCGGCGAGCAGCATGCTGGCGAGCCGAAACATCTTCGTCTCGGGGGAATACTGCACGTGGAAGCAGCGCATTTCCTTGCGCTCCGGGTCGTAGAGCCCGATGCCGGCCCGCGACCAGGTCGCAAACACGTCGCGATACACGAACCGGGCCCGGAGGATGTAGGCGTCGGGAAGGGCCGTGTCGCGGCGGAGGGCCCGGTAGTGGGTGGCGGAGTCCCAGGCCGACTGCATGTGGATCCCGTCGTCGGCATACTCGTAACGCCAATATGCGGCGTTGGCCGGCTGAAACTCCCAGCGGTCGGTGCGGTCGCCGGCCGCGAAGTCGTCGTCCCAGAGCAGGGCATCGGCGGCCGCGACCCTCGCCGCGAGCAACAGCATCCAGGCCACGGCCACAAAGACTACGTTCACGAAGAGTGCTCCCGCGTTGCGATCAGGATTACCAAATCGTGCTACGCTACACGGCTTCCGCAAGACCAACCCGCACGCCTCTGACCGGGATGAATTCGTGGGCAAGGTAACCATCGAAGTCGGTGTTGACGATCGCGGCGACTCGGTCTGATCTTAGCAGTGCATTTTCGCGATCAAGACGTTTGCTTTTTAACAAAACAACAGAGTGCTTTCACAAAACTACAGCGAGCGCG
>CAZDTC010000166.1:0-5443 GCA_964508125.1 uncultured Candidatus Kuenenia sp. | reverse complement strand
GGTTGCGACCGCCCTCAATGGCCTGGCTTTGTTCTGCCGCAACATGCCCTGGCTCGCGCCGACCTGGTCCGCGGCCAACTGGCGGGCGGCCCGACAGATCGGTCAGGCGGGATTCATGTTTCTGATCCTGCAGGTGTGTGTAGCCCTGCTCTCGTCGGTTGATAACCTCATCGTGGCACAGATTCTGGGGCAAGAGGCCGTCACGCAGCTTGCGGTGCCGGCTCGCCTTTTCAGCGTGGCCGGTGCCGTTGCCATGATCGCCCTGATGCCCCTTTGGCCAGCCTACGGTGAGGCCATAGCTAGAGGGGATATTGCTTGGGTGAAACGCACGGTCATGCGATCGACCGTTTGCGCGGCGGCCGTGTCGCTTGCGATCGCGTTGCCGCTGATGGTTCTAGGCAGGCCTATGGTGCAAGCATGGGCGGGCGCGGAGATCCGGCCTTCGCAGTCGCTGTTGCTTGCGCTGGGTTGCTGGACGGTGCTTTCCACAGTGGGGACGTCGCTGGCGATGTTTCTCAACGCCGCCAACGTGGTGGTGTTCCAGACCGTTTGTGCGGTTGCGGTCGGTGTGACCGCCACCGTCCTGAAGACCCAACTGGCGACCTCTGCCGGCAGCGCGGGCATCGTATGGACGACGTGTGGTGTTTATCTTCTGCTCTCGTTGATTCCGACAATCTTCGCTTTGCCGGTTGTCTATCGGCAGAAGACGAATCGGCGGTCGCTTCCGCTCACGAGCCAGTAGGAAAATCCATGCGGACCGATCCGATGGCGATTTACAAGTTCTGGCGAGAGTCCCGGCACGCAGCTGCGGCTGCTCGGAAGCAGGGACTGATGGGGATGGACTTCTACGATTTCGGCGTCGATCTGGGCCGCCGGATGCTCCCCAAGGCTGTTTTGACGCGGAAGTATCCCGGTGCGGCTCTCCATTACTGGTTGACGCCGGTATCGTGTGTGCGGTACTTCGAATTCGACTTCGTGCGCGCCGCTCTTCCACGCGACGACGGGAAGTGGCTGGACGTGAGCTCCCCGCGGCTGTTTGGGCTGTTTGTGGGCCGTGGTCGTTCAACTACATCGATCACAATGGTCAATCCAGATGCCAACGACATAGAGTTCACGGAACACGCTCGACAAACCTTGGGATTGCGCAACGTTGCTACTGGCCATGCCGACGTTCAGAAGCTGCTCGAGGCAGGGGAAAAATTCGACTGCATCTGGTCGATCTCTGTTTTCGAGCACATTGGCGGCCGATATGACGACTCGGCCGCGGTAGCGATGTGCCGCCAATTGCTGAATCCCGGGGGGCGGCTGCTCCTGACCGTGCCGGTTGACCGGGCCTATCGGGACGAATTCCGCAGCGACAACGCCTATGGCACTCAGGCGAAAAGCGACAGCGGAGCCTATTTTTTTCAAAGGCACTACGATCTCCAGGCCTTGCGCGATCGACTGGTCCGGCCCTTTGGCGGCAGCGAAACGAGTTTTTCCTGGTTTGGGGAAACGGAGCCGGGAGTCTTCGCAGCTTATGAAAAACTTTGGCTCGAGCACGGCTACAGTGTCACCGTCAGCGACCCGCTTCTGATGGCCGAGAGTTTTCAGCGATTCGATTCGTGGGAGGCCATGCCTGGCTCCGGTGTCTGCGGGATCGTGCTGACGACGTGACCAGCATGTCGAGCTGATCGTCACTTCAATCCAAGGCGAAAATAGATGGACATAAAACAAATCCCTGTCGCCGTTCCAGATCTCACGGGCAATGAGGAACGCTACGTGTGCGAGGCAATCCGCAGTTCGTGGATCTCGTCGAGTGGTGAGTTTCTCAATCGCTTTGAGTCCGAATTCGCCGGAATGTGCGGCACTGAATCGGCGGTCGCGATTTGCAACGGTACAGTCGCGCTGCACTTGGCACTGCTGGCGCTCGACGTGCGGCCGGGCGACGAGGTGCTGGTCCCATCGCTCACTTACATCGCCACGGCAAATGCAGTGCGCTACGTGGGAGCCGAGCCAGTGTTTGTGGACGTCGATCCCGCGACGTGGTGTATGGATCCTCTCAAGGTCGAGGCGGCGATCACGCGGCGCACCCGCGGGATGATTCCCGTGCATCTATACGGCCATCCCGCCGACATGGATGCCCTGAATCACCTCGCGGCTGTTCACGGGCTCTGGGTCGTCGAGGATGCCGCCGAGGCACATCTGGCCCGCTACAAGGGGCGGCCTGTGGGTTCGTTTGGCCGCCTGGCGACCTTCTCCTTCTACGGCAACAAGATCTTCACTTCGGGCGAGGGTGGCGCGATCACGGTCAGCGACCGCAATCTCGAGGTGCGCATCCGCACCCTCCGTGGGCAGGGAGTCGATCCCAGTCGTCGCTACTTCTTTCCCGTGACGGGTTACAACTTTCGACTGACGAACGTGGCGGCCGCGTTTTTGTGCGCCCAGTTGGAGCGGGCCGACGAGATTATCGCTCGTCGCCGCGAGATCTACGCCGCATACGATCGTGAGTTGCGTGACATTCCCGGACTCGGCTTTCAGCCGACGGCTGACTGGGCCGAGCCTGCGCCCTGGCTGTATTGCGTCACCGTCGATCCCTCGGTCGCCAAGGTCGATCGGGACGGCCTCATGGCGGCGCTCGCCGCCGAGGGGATCGACAGCCGACCGTTTTTTGTGCCGTTGCATCTGCTGCCGCCGTTTCGCGAAGAGGCGAACAGGCGGGGCGACCGACTGCCGGAGACGGAGCGTCTGGGGGCGATCGGCCTGAACCTGCCCACATATGCTGGGCTCACGGAAGACGATATCCGCCGAGTCACGCAGGTGATTCGGCGGAGTGTCGCCTGAAGGGGCATCTCGCCCGTGGGACGTCGTAATGTTGAATGCAGCGGCTTGCATCGGGCATTAAGGCCTGGTTTTGATTACATGACATCCCGACCATTGCGAGTGTGCATCGATGCCCGCGTGCAGGGTCTGCCGGGGGGAATTGCGCAGGTCGTTTGCGGGCTCGTGAAAGGCCTTTCGTCGCTCACGGACGGCGGCGAGGAATACGTCTTTCTGGTGACGCCCGGGAACGACCGCTGGGTTAAGCCCTTTCTCGGCGGGGCGTGTCGGATCGTGGAGGCAGAGCCCGTGCTCGCCAAGCGGGCGCGGGCCGCGGGCTTGCTCGACAAGCTCCCGTTTGCCCGCGCGGCGTGGGAGCGGTTCAGCCCGATCGTCGGTCGTCGTACCTACGCCGTGCCGCGGTCGGACGGCGCGATCGAACGATTGGATCCGGATGTCGTGCATTTCCCACTCCAAGCCGGTTGCCTGACCGATCTGCCCAGCATCTACCAGCCGCACGATCTGCAGCACCGTCATCTTCCCGAGTTCTTTCCCCCGCGGCATCGCATGACCCGCGACATCCTCATGCAGACGCTCTGCGAGCGGGCCTCTGCCGTCGGCGTGGCATCGACCTGGGTGAAGGAGGATCTGGTCTCCGAGTTCGGCCTCTCGCCCGAAAAAATCGCGGTCATCCCGCTGGCTCCGGCGACCGCAGCGTACGCCGAGCCCAGCGACGCCCAGGTGGACGAATGCCGGCGGAAATACGGGCTTCCCGACACGTTCATCTTCTATCCGGCTCACACATTTGCTCACAAGAACCACATCCGGCTGCTCGAGGCACTGGCAAAACTGCGTCGCGATTGCAACGTGACGATTCCTGCCGTGTTCTCGGGAGGGCTCACCGACTTCGCGCAGTCCGTGCGGCGCGCGGCGGCGCGGCTGGGGTTGGAGGATCAATCGCATTTTCTGGGGTATGTTTCCGAGACGGAGCTTCGCTGCCTTTACCGGCTCTGCCGGGCGGTCGTCATCCCGTCGCTGTTCGAGGCGGCGAGTTTTCCCCTCTGGGAAGCCTTTCAGGCGGGCAAGGCCTGCGCCTGCTCGAACGTCACCTCGCTGCCCCAGCAGGCGGGGAGCGCGGCCGTGATCTTCGATCCGCGGAATGTCTCCGCGATCGCGGAGGCGGTGAATCGCGTCGTCTTTGACGAGCCGCTGCGCGAGCGGCTCGTGGCCGCGGGCCGCGCCAGTGTCGAGTCTTTCACATGGGCCAAGACGGCGCGACGCTATCGCACGCTCTACCGGCTCTTGGGTAATCGTCTCGTCAGCGACGAGGAGCGTGCCTGCCTGGCGGCCGGCGCCACGGAATTGTGACAGATCCAGCGCAGTCACCTGCGGTTCGAGCATCGGCAGACTACACGAACGACCTTGGGTTCGTGCGGCTCGAGGCGAAGTGGATCCAGCCGTTGCTAGAGATGCTCGAGACGGTCGATGGGCGGCTTTTTCATCCTCATGCATTTTGCCGAGAGGCGGTCGAGCCGCTCGTGGAATCTCGGGATGAGTATTGGCTCCTCTTGAAGGGCGGCACCGTGGTCGGCTACGGCATGCTACGCGGCTGGGAGGAGGGGTATGCCATCCCGAGCTTGGGAATCGCTGTCGCCGACAGCCATCGAGGCCAAGGCCACGGCGAACGGATCATGAATTTTCTCCATGATCGGGCCGGCAAGCGCGGGGCCAAACGGGTTCGGCTGACGGTCGAAGCCGAAAATCACGCAGCCCGAGCGTTGTATCGTAAGCTTGGATATCGTCAGGCTTTGGATGACCCAAACGGGCCTTGGTTCCTGGATCTCGTTGCCGAATCTCCCGCCGCCGATCGCCAGTCGGCTGAGACGCCGCCACCATGATTCATTCGTCTCTCGTAGCTTTCCTGCTCGGCCTCGGTACGCGGTTGCAGGTGCAGGTGATCGGCTATCTGCCGCTCAGCGAGATATTCGTGCTGTTGGCGACGCCCGTGCTCCTCCAGAGAATGACCGCCCGCGCGACGCTCGCGCCCACCCGATGGCTCGTTCCCCTTGCATCTCTCTGGCTCGTCGGCACGGTGATGTCCGACCTCTACAACCAAACCGACTGGAGCCTGTCGGCGCGTGGAATCGCCCGCGCCATCGTGCTCATCTGCTGCATTCCCTTTTGCAGTTGGTACATGGCCAGCGACACGCGGCGGAAGCTGCTCTGGTATTCGGTCGGGGTGGTTCCGTCGGTGATCCTGTCGGCGTATGTGCTCAAGGGCGGCGTCCACGAATACCGGCAGTTGGCCCGCGGTGGCGTGGCGGAGATCACGTGGGAAACCCACTGGTGCGGGCTCGCCTACGCGATCTGCGTGGTACTCATGCTTCGATTTTACCAGTCAAAGCCTGCTTGCGGCTACCTCGCCGGTCTCGTCACCGGCGCGATCAACATCTTCATGGGGGCGAGATCGGCCGGGGCCATCACGATTTTGGGCGCGGGCATTACTTATGCGCGAAACGTGGTTGCGCGTCGCAGGCTCAACGCGGGCGGTTTGGTTCGGCAACTGAGCTTCGGGCGAGCGGTGCCGGCGATCGTGCTCATCAGCCTCGTCGCCTTCCTCGTCTACACGGTCTATGGCTGGGCC
>CAZDTC010000165.1:0-5455 GCA_964508125.1 uncultured Candidatus Kuenenia sp. | reverse complement strand
TCCGCAACGGCCCTCCCGGCCCGCTCAACTCGATCTACGCCGACTCGGGGCTGCTGCAGGGAAGTTGGCAGAACATGATCGGCCTCGAGTTCGTGGGCAACAACGGCCCGTGGTCGTTCCAGTCGGAATATTTCGGATCGTGGCTCTACAACGCCATGACCACCGCCGCCGGCCCGCTTGTCACCAACGGCTACCAGCCGAAGCCGGGCACGAATGTGGGCACGGTCTACTACCAGGGTGGCTACGCCGAGGTGCTGTACTTCCTCACCGGCGAAAGCCGTACGTATTCGAAAATCGAATATCGATTCGACCGGCCCGTGCCGCACAACAACTTTTATGCGATCCGCGGAGGCGGTTCAGGCCGGCGGCTGAGCGTGAGCGAAGGCGCCTGGCAGGTGGGCTTGCGCTACAACTACCTCTGCCTCAACGACGGCGAAGTGAACGGCGGCGTGCTCAACGGCATGACGCTCGGGCTCAACTGGCTCTTGAACCCGAACGCCCGCATCTACTTCAACTACGACTTCACCTACCGGGAATTTTCGAGCACCCCGTGGGCCAAGGAGTTGACCGGCCCGAACAAGGGCGCCGTCGTCGCCGGACCGAGCTCCAACGGCAGCGGCTGCATCCACGGCTTCGGCACGCGGCTCGCCTTCGACTTCTGAGCATGTTTCAGGGAGGATCTCGATGCGTCGATCGACCGTCATCCTACTCGTGGCTCTGACCGCAGGCCTCACCGGCTTTGCGATCCCCGCGTCCGACCCCGACTGCGGCCACCCGACGGGGTGCGCCTCGTGCACGGGCGACGCCTGCCATATCTGCGTTCCCGGCTGCAAGGGCACATGGGACGAGAAGAAGACCAAGAAAACAGACTACTCCATGAAATGCGAATACGCCTGCGTCCGCGGCTTCGATTCGTGGCACGCGCCGCCGCCCGAATGCCGCTGCACACCGCCCTGCGGCGACGTCATCGTGAAGAAGAAGCTCTACAAGGCCGACGGCGATGAGAAGGTGGAGCGGGTGCCGAAATACGAGGCGCAGATGGTGCCGGCCGAGCCGTGCGGCTGCGCCACCTGCCGCCGACAGCGTCGCGGGCCGGCATGGGATCCATTCGGGTGGCTCGCCTGGATGCTGCCATGGTGACGCCCGCCGCCCGGGCCGACGCGGGGATCGTGTTCGCACTGCCCGTCGAGGCGGGAAGGTTTGCCGACCGGGTGGCGAACGCGCGGCGGATCGAAGCGGCAGACCTCAGTCTCCAGGAAGGCGAGATCGGTGGCCGCGTGGTCGCCTGGGTGGTGGGCGGCGTCGGCGTCGAGCGTGCGGCGCGGGCGTGCCGCCTGCTCCTCGATGGTCACCGGCCGAGGGTCGTGATCTCCGCAGGATTTACCGGCGCGCTCGCCGCAGATCTCGAGCGCGGCCGAGTCGTGGCCCCGCAGCGCAGCCTGCGGCCCGGAGCACGGCCGATCGACCTCGCCGGCATCGAGTCGATCGCAGCCGGCCGACGGCTCACGATCACCACGGTCGATCGCGTCGCCTCGACCGTGGCCGAGAAGCAGCGGCTCGCAGCCGAGGCGGGCGCCGACCTCGTCGACATGGAGACGTGGGCCGTGGCCCGCGAGGCGCTCGATGCGGGGGTGCCCTGCTGCTGCCTGCGCGTCGTGTCGGATGCCGCGACCGATGCGCTGCCGCCGGAGATCGCTAAGCTGACAGAGGCGGCCTCGCCGTGGCGGAGGTTTGGGGCGGCGCTGCGCACGGTTGGCAGTCGGCCGGCCGCCGCCGCCGATCTGTGGAGGCTCTATGAGCGGGCCGTCGTCGATTCACGCACGTTGGCCGATGCGCTCGAGCGGGAAATCACCGGCCTGCGGCTCCCGCCGCCGCCGGCATGAGCAGCCGCACGAGCGCCGCGCGCGGCAGGTCGGGCGTGAGAACTGCAGCTGGCCGGCCGCTCCAGGCGAGCAGGGCCTCGGCGGCGAGGCGACCGCTGCGCACGGCTCCCTCCATCGTGGAGGGCCAGCCTGTCGCCGTCCAATCGCCCGCCAAAAACAGGTTTGGCACACGCGTGCGAGCGACAGGCCGCGCCGCCTCGACGCCGGGCCTCACGGAGAGCACGGCCGTCGGATCGGTGACGACCCGGGAGTCGACGAGGCGGGCGTTGCGGGCGGCGGGAAAGACCTCCCGGAGTTCTGCGACCACGCGCTCCAGCAGCAGTTCGCGGTCTCCGCCGAGCAGCCCCCGCGATGCGCTGATCACCACCTGACAATAGCCAGGGCCAGCGCTCTCGTCACCGCGAAACACCCACTGCGACACACGGCCCACGAGAACCGCGTGAGGCAGATCGACCACGTCGCGGTCAAACCAGAGGTGCACCGCCGTGATCGGAGACCCCGCCAGGCGTTCGTCCGCCGGCGGCACGAGATCGGGCACGAGCCGGGCCGCCTGCCTCCACGGCACCGCCACGACCGCCGCGTCGCAGGGGAGCGTGCCGGCAGCATGCGTGATGCCGCACACGGCGCCCGACGCATCACGCTCGAGACCCGAGACGGCGCAGCCGGTCATGACGACGGCGCCGCGTTGCTCGAGCCACCCGACGAGCCGCTCGCCGAAAAGCGCGCCGAGCGGCTCGAGCGGCACGCACAGATCGGCCGCGTCGCGGTGGGCCAGAAAGGCATCGACGGCCACCTTCCGCGCGGCCGGCACGCTCACGAGGTCGATCGATTCACCGAGCGCGCTCTCGAGCACCGGCTGCCAGAAGAGCTCGATGACCCGCGCAGGCTGCCCGCAGGCCCGCAGCCAGGCGGCCGCCGACCGGCCGCCCGGCTGATCATCGTCGCGGCAACGAGCCAGGCAGAGCATTCCCCACGCGAGCGCCGTCTTCTCGGCGAGTGAAAAATGCCGCAGCGAGAAGAGCAGGGGAGCGAGATGGAGCGGGGCCGGAAGCCGGCGCGACGGGGTGCAGGCGGCCCGCGTGCCGTCTGGCCCGATGAACCATAGCGTGCGGTCGTGCCGCAGCGCGTCGGCGAGACCCGTGATCCTGCAGAGGTCGAGAAAATTCGTGCAGCATCCCATGGCCACGTGCTGACAGGCGTCGACAAGTCCGCCACCGACGGGATCCTCGAACGATGCAGCGCGGCCGCCACAGCGGCGCCGCGCCTCGACCACGGTCACCGCCATGCCACGCGCACCGAGTGCCGCTGCGGCCGCGAGGCCCGCCAAGCCGCCGCCGACGATCGCGACCCGTGGTCTCGAACCTGCAGCTTGTTCGGACGTCGCTCTCGTCATGGTCGCGGCCCCACCACCACGCCGGCGAGCGTCTTTGCGAGCAGCAGCGTGCGCGGTGGCTGCACGCGGCGCGTGAAGATCGCGGTGCCGGCTCGCCGTACGGCCTTGAACAGCGCGTGGTACGCGCCGTACATGGCACGAAACACGATCCGTCCGTCGGTGGTCAGCAGCGGATCGAGTTTCGCCGCATCCCGAAAGCAGGCTGCCGTGCGATCAACGTAGAGCCGTGCCAGCCGGGTGAGTTGCGGTGTATCTGCCCCCGCTGCAACGTCGGTAGCGGTGCAGCCGCAGCTCCGCAGATCGTCCCGCGCAAGATACAGTCGGCCCCGGTCACGATCCTCGGGGAGATCGCGCATGATGTTCGTGAGTTGAAAGGCGATGCCACAGGCGTGAGCGGCCGGCAGGGCGGCGGGCGACAGATACCCCCACACGTGGATCGACGCGATCCCGACGGCGCTGGCCACGCGACGGCAGTATTCCTCCAGCTCCCCAAACGTCTCGAAGCCGCGTGGCTCGAGGTCCATCCGCACGCCGTCGAGAATGTCGAACAGGCTCGCCGCGGGGATGGCGAACCGCCGTGCCGTGTCGGCCACTGCGCGAAGCACGGGATCATCGACGAAGTTGCCCGCGAGAGCGGCTCGCAGCCTGTGCTCGAAGCCATCGAGCTCGGTCGCGGCCACCCGGGGATCGGGGGCGTCGTCGACGATGTCGTCGGCGCGACGGCAAAACGCATAGAGTGCGGTCGTTCCTCGACGCTTCGCCTCCGGAAGCAGCCGGATCGGCAGCGCGAAGCTCGAGCCCGATCCGTCGAGCACGGCAGCGCAGGCGGCGTGATCGGCGGCGAGCGTCATCGGGTACGCTCTCCATCTGGCACGAACAACGACTGCCACCATGCGGCCCCGGCGAGCCGTAGCTTCCGCCAGCGGCCGACGACGGGACGGGCATGCAGCGTGTCGAACTCCTGCCGCTCGATCGCGTCGGCCAGGGCACGGCCGCCGGCCAGGAACAGGCGGATCGCCGGCCGCAGCACCGGCGGCGCGAGCCCCGCAAGCGGTGCTCCGGCATCGAAGTGCTCGCGCGCCCACGCCACCTCGTCGCGCACCAGCGCCCGCAGCCGCGGCGCTGCCACGGCCGCATCGAGATCCGCTGGAACGACATCGTGGCGGTCAAGATCCTCTGCCGGCAGGTAGATGCGGCCGGCGATTCGGTCGCGGCGCAGATCCTGCCAGAAGTTCACGAGCTGCAGGCCGGTGCAGATGGCATCCGACATGGCGACGAGGCTCGGATCCCGACAGCCCTCGAGCGCGAGCACGACCCGACCCACTGGATTTGCCGACCGGCTGCAGTAGCGGAGCAGGGCGGGGCGGGTTGGATAGCGGACCACGACGCCTCGTTGGTCGAACGCCTGATCCTCCTCAAACGCCGAGAGCAGGTCGGCGAAGGGCTCGATCGTGAGGCTCGTCTGCCGGGCCGTCTCCGCAAGCGCCACGTAGACCGGTTGCGTCGCCCGGCCAGCAAAGCAGTCTTCGAGCCCGCGCCGCCAGGCGGCGAGCTGCCGCCCGGCATCAGCGGCGGATGGCGCCTCGTCGGCGAGGTCGTCGCTCCAGCGGGCGAAGGCGTAGACGTTGGCCAGATGCTGCCGCAGTCGCGGGGGCACGAGCCGCGTGGCCACGGTGAAGTTCTCGTAGTGCCGCGTCGCCACTTGCCGACACCATGCCTCCGCCGTGGCGAGGTCGGGCGTCGCGGGGAGCGGTGCGATCACCCACGGAGTAGGATCGCGGCTCTCGGCGGCAGGGGGCTTGGCGACGGGCATGGGGCGTGTTTCTCTGGCCGCGTGGCGGCGATTCCACTACGATTCGTTCGTATCATATCCCCCGCCCATGGGAACTTCGTCGATGAAGATTTTGCTCGCCAGCCCCCGGGGATTCTGTGCCGGGGTCAACATGGCGATCGAAACGCTGGAGACGGCCATCCGCCTCTACGGCACGCCGATCTACGTCTACCACGAGATCGTCCACAACAAGCACGTGGTCGACCGGTTCGTCCGCGAGGGAGCGATCTTCGTCGACGCGGTGGAAGAGGTGCCGGAGGGTTCGGTACTCCTGTTTTCGGCACACGGCGTGGCCCCGGAGGTGCGGCGGGTCTCGGCGGAGCGCCGCCTGCGGGCGATCGACGCCAC
>CAZDTC010000164.1:0-5479 GCA_964508125.1 uncultured Candidatus Kuenenia sp. | reverse complement strand
GGGGGGGGGGGGGCGGGGGGGGGGGGGGGGGGGGGGGGGGGGGGGGGGGGGGGGCGCCGCCGGCTTCGGGGCGATCGGGATGTCGACGTCACGGAGCTCGACGCCGCGGGTGATCAAGACCGTGCGGCTCTTCGGGCCCTCGCTGCCGTCAGGCCGCGAGACCACGACCTTGAACGTGCCCAGATCGAGCCCCTTGAACACGTAATTGCCCCGGGCGTCGGTCGTCGTCGTGGCAACCGTGGCACCGGCCGCGGTCACCAGCGTGACGGTGACGCCCGCGACGCCGGCCTCCGGCTGCTGCCGGACGCCGTCGCGATTGTTATCGGCGAACACGCTGCCACCGACGGAGACCCTGAAGAAGAACACATCGGGCTGCAGGGAGGTGATGCCCGTATTGCGGCGCACGATATCGGCGAGCGAGGAGGTTTGCACGAGCTGGGCGGCGTCGGCCGGCAGCACGCCCGTGTTCTGATACCAGTAGCGGTCGCCGTCGCGGAGCCGCATGAACTGATCGACGAGAATCCGCGTGAATGTTTCGCCGAGGCTCGAGCCGGGCAGGTGTTTTTCAGCCAGGCCGCCGACCCAGAGGTCGACCTTGTCGATGCTGCCGTAGGTCGCCGCGAGTGCGGACTGCGTCGCCTTGTCGGGCGTGATGTCGGCGAAGCTCGTCACCTTCTTCAGGCCGTAGGCCGCCCGCACGGCGTTGTAGTCGGCCAGGCCGTGGTCGCGGCCACGTTGGATGTTGAGCGCGGCCAGATCGAAGCCGCCCTGGCCGGGGGCGCCAAAGAGGAAGTCGCGGATGTCGTCGACGACCTTCGTGTCGATCTCCTGGGCCCGGTCGCTCGCGAGGTATTTGAGGATCGGGTCGATGCCGGTCTGGGACACGATCGGGGCGTTGAAGAACGCGTCGCGGAGCGCGAGTGGGTCGCGAACCGGCGTGCCGTCGTTGGCGAGGAACTGGATGTCGTCGCCGAGCATGCTGTGGCCGACGCGGAAGGCGGCGGTGGAAAACTCCGTGGCGATGCCTGGGTTTACGTCGGCCTTGTAGCCGCCGTAGCGGAGCAGGGCCGCCGCGGCGGGCGTGTTTCCGCCCAGGAGCGCCGGCAGGAACTCCGTGTAGGTGATCTTCTGCAGTTCGGCGATCACGATCCGGCGGGCGAACTGGTAGAGCTGCTCGTCGGTCCACGTCGGGTTCTTCACCGCCACCGCCGCCGCGAGCCGGTTGTGCTCGCGGACGAAGAGCGTCTGCATGGCGATCAGCTCGGGGTTTTCGTTGGCGCGGATGTCGCCGGCGAGGAAGAGCTGGCTGTCGGGCACGCGATGGGCGTCGTTGGCGTTGGGCAGGCCGGCGGTGTTGAAGGGAAGGAGGTTGCCGGCGCTCGTCTTCAGCCGGCCGCCGGAGAACTCCCGCAGTGCCGCCGCCCGCGTGGCGTCGCTGCCATACACCTGGGAGCCGTCGATGAAGGCGGTGATCGAGTTTGTCTGCTGACGCGGATTGGTCGTGCCGGTGCCCGTCAGCGGGTCGAAGGCCGATCGCGACATCGGGATCGTCGCAGTGCCGGTGCCCGATGGGTCGAACGATGGATCGCCCGTCGGCACGGAAATGGAAAACGCCTCGCGGGGCGCTGCGGTGCCGGTGAGGCCGAGGTCGTGGTCGAGGAACTGGCCCCACGCATAGACGAAGGCGGTGAAGTCGCGGTCGTTCGTGATCCCACCGTCCGGGCTCTGAGCCAGGGCATTACTGATGGCCCGGGCGCTGGGCCGGTTGGCACCCGACGGGGCAGATACACCGTCGGCATAAGCGGCGGGCGAAAGCCGGAGGAGATCAGCGCCCGTGCTGCCCCAGGTGGGATGGGCGACGTTGTTGCCCGTGCCGTCGAGCGCTTCCGGCGGCAGGGGGGCCGGGCCGAGAGGCTGGGCCGCCATCATCGATCGCGATTCGAGCCGCTCGATCCGGGCCTGGAGGGACGTACGGGGGGCGCGGTGGTTTCTCGCGGTGCTCACGGCGGACTCCTTTTCGCAACTGCCCCAGGTATTCAACGGTACCGGGGCCGGACAAGTTGCGGAGGCCGGATTACTCGGGGGCGACCTGCTTCAGGAGCCTGAAGAGGTCGCTGTCGGTCGTGAGGATCAGCGTGGAATCCCGGCCGAGCGTGGCCTTGTAGGTGTCGAGCGTTTTCGTGAATGCGTAAAAGTCGGCGGCCTGCGGGCTCGCGGTGTAGGCCCGGGCGTAGATCTCCGAAGCCTGGGCGTCGGCCTTTCCTTGGAGTTCCTGCACCGTGCGATAGGCCTCCGACTCGATCCGGCGGAGATCCTTCTCCTTGCGGCCCTCGATCTTCGCCGCCTCGCCGGCCCCTTCCGAGCGGAACCGCTCCGCGATCTGGAGCCGCTCCGACATCATCCGGTCGTAGATCTTCTCGATCACGCCGCTCTTGTAGTTGATCCGCTTCACGCGCACGTCGAGCAGCTCGATCCCCCAGATCCCCACCTTCTGGGCGGCCGCGGCGAGGATCTCCTTCTCGAGCGCTTCGCGGCCGAAGCGGATCGGCGGCAGGCCGCCGGCGGCTGCATCGCCGAGGATGGCGTCGCGCTCGGGCTTGCGATCCTTGTCGGACCGCACCACCTCGATCAGGTCGTGGCGGGCGACGACGTTCCGCGTCTCGCTGCCGATGATGTCGTCGAGCCGGGAGAGGGCGCTGCGCTCGTCGCGCAGGCTCTGGAAATACTTGAGCGGATCGGCGATCCGCCAGCGTGCGAACGTGTCGACCACGACGAACAGCTTGTCGCGCGTCGTCATCTCGCCCGGGGGACCGTCCCACTCGAGGATCCGCTTCTCGAAGCGGTTCGCCGTCTGGACGAAGGGGAGCTTGAAGTGCAGGCCGGCGCCGGAGCGAGACGTGGCCGCGTTGATCGGCTCGCCGATCGGCCGGCCGAACTGCGTGAGCACCACCTGCTCCGTCTGGTCCACCGTGTAGGCGCAGCCGAAGATCGCGATCGCGGCGAGGACGGCGACGAACCCGCCCACGGGCGAGAACAGCCAGTCGGCCGCACGACGGAGGATTACGAGCACGGGATGATTGATCGGCAGGGGGCTCATGGCTGCTGCGGCCTCTTGGCGGCGGCAGGGGCAGGGGCCTGCGGCGGGAAGGCCGGCAGGCTCATGAGCGGCAGGAATTGCTTTGCGTCGGCGTCGAGGATCACCTTGCCGCCGAGTTGGGGCAGCACCTCGGCGAGCGTCTCGAGGTACAGCCGCTGCCGTGTCACCTCGGGCGCCTTCTCATACTGCTCGAGGAGAGCCTTGAAGCGGGCGACGTCGCCTTCCGCTTCGTTCACCCGCTTCGTCGCATAGCCCTCGGCCTCGCTCAATTGCTTCTGGGCGATGCCGCTGGCCCGCGGCACGACCTTGTTGTATTCGCCGTTGGCCTGGTTGATCATCTGCTCGCGCTCCTGCTGGGCGCGGTTCACCTCCTCGAAAGCCTGCTGTACGGCCGTCGGCGGGTGCACGTTCTTGAGTTGCACCTGCTGCACCCGCAGGCCCATGTGTAGCTCCTGGGCGAGGGCCGAGAGCTTGGCGATCGCCTCGTTTTCGATCCCCTGCCGGCCGATCGTGAGCACCTCGTCCACGGTGCGATCACCCACCACCTCGCGCATCACGCTCTCGGAGAGGTCGCGGAGCGTGGGGCCCGGCTCGCGGTGGTTGAAGAGATACCGCTCGGGGTCGGCGATCTCATACTGCACCACCCACTCGACGTGGGCCGCGTTGAGATCGCCCGTCACCATGTCGCGCTCCCGCTCCTGTTCATACGACACCTGGTCGGGGTTCGAGGGACCGGGCGACCCGAAGCCAAACTCCATCTTCAGCTGACGCTTCACGGGGAGGATCGTGACGGTGTCGATTCCGAAGGGCAGCTTGAACCGCAGGCCCGGGCCGGCCGTGCCGATGAACCGACCGAACCGCTGCACCACTCCGACGCTTTCGGGGCCCACCGTGTAGACGGCGCGGGCCAGGCCGGCGACCACGAACAGCGCGAGCGCAGCCGTGAGAAGCATCGGCAGCGGGAGCCCGCCACCGAGAGGCGGCAGCCGGGGAAACTGCGGCTGGTTCGGGAAGCGAGGGAAGTCGGCCATGTCGGGAGATGACAATACCCTCGGGACCGGGCCGGTTCCAGAAACACGCGCTCAGCGGGCGCCGGCGCGGGCCCGCTCGATCAGGAAGTCGACGAGTTCTTGGCAGGTGAAGAAGCCTTCCCAGAAGGAATGCCCCTGTCCCGGGGGCACGATCAACGTCACAAGATCCCCCTTGCCGAGGGCCTCGTAACGCCGCTTGAGCCGCCTGGAGTTCGGCTCGAGCGGCACGACCGTGTCGACGTCGCCGTGGATGATGCAGAACGGCACGCCCGCATTGGCTGCCACGTCAATCCGCTCGATCGGGCAGAGTTCGGCGGCCCGGGCGAGGAGCGCGTCGGGGGCGAGCCCGTAGGCCGGCGCCGCCTTCTCGAGCCCCGGATACGTGCGCCAGTCATACACTGGATAGATCCCACCCACGCCGGCGGTGAGCTCCGGATGGGCGATCGCCCAGGCGCTCGCCCACAGACCCCCGCGGCTGCGGCCGAGGACCGCCGGCCGCGCGGCGTAGCCGCGGCGCAGCATCTCGGCATGCAGCGCCTCGGCTGCCGTCACGGCGGCGGGGCTGCCATACGACTCGCCCGTGTCGATGCCGGCCACGGCGATGCCGGCGGCCAGGAACTGCTCGTGCATCCACTGCTCGGCCTTGTCGGGATAGGCCGGCAGCGTGGGTGAATAGAGGATCCAGGGTCGCGTGCCGGCCGGAGCAGGGGATCCCGCCGGCGTGAATACGAACGCCGTCTTTCCGCCGAGCGAAAACACCTCCCCCGGAAGGATGAGATCCTTGGTCGCAGCCGGCTGCGCAGCCGGATCGGCGGCCTGACCTCCATGACCGAAACCGATCGCCAGCATGACGGCAATCGCGAGCACTCGCGAGGATTTTTTCATCGTGAAAAACAGTCTATCGTGATAGCCATGGCCCACCAAACAGACTACGAGCGGCAGATCGAGTTCGACTTCCTGCGCGCCACGGAGATCGCCGCGCTCAACACGCTGCAGTGGCTCGGCAAGGGCAACAAGGAACTCGCGGACGCCGCCGCCTGCGACGCGATCCGCGGAATGTTCGACCTCACCGACATCAGCGGCGAGATCGCGATCGGCGAAGGGATCAAAGACGAGGCGCCCGGGCTCTTCAAGGGGGAGAGGGTGGGCACGTGGCGCGAGGGCACGCCACGGTTCGCGATCGCCATCGACCCGATCGACGGCACCACGAACGTGGCCAAGGGGATGCCCAACTCGCTCTCCTGCATCGCGGCCGGCCTCGTCACCGACGGGCGTCCCTGCCTGCTCGACGTGCCCGCCTTCTACATGCACAAGCTGGCCTATCCGCTCGAGGTGCGGAAGGCGTGGGTCG
>CAZDTC010000163.1:0-5518 GCA_964508125.1 uncultured Candidatus Kuenenia sp. | reverse complement strand
GTGAGAGCCTTTCGTTTCTTGCTCGTCATGGTCATGGCGTCACCGTTCGGCGGCTTCACGCGACCGTGCAGCCAGACGACCGGCTTTCGCTGCTCGTTTGCGGACACCGGAAGCATATATCGGATCCGATATGTTGGCAACTTGTGGCGTTTTCGCCGCCGACGGCAAAAGTGTACGCATGTACCGTACCGCGTCAACTTCGGTGGGGCCATGTTCGAGCCCCCGGACAAAAGTTGTCTCTCCGGGGCGCAAACTGCCGGCCATGGAGCCCGCCGACCCCTTGCCGTTTTTGCAGCCTTCCTCGATGCCGTGTGCTCACTCCGGCTGCTGGATCTTTGCCGATTCAAACTCGTCGGCGGCATCGGCGGGCATCACCACCAGGGCGAGGACGCGGGCCTGGAAGCCCTTCTCCTTCAGATAGGTCGCCCGGTCGATCGCCTCGTTCATCGTCGGGTAGTGGGCCGGCAGGTTCTGGTATTCGTCGTCCGGCTCGATCTGCCAGGTCGCCGCACCTGCGGGCACCCATGCAACCGCGTATCCGTAGACGTTCATCTGGGTCGGATGGAGGTCGTTGCTCATCGCTCAGTCTCCCGTTCGTGGGTTGGTTCATCTCGGTGCCCGCCACACTGGCTGCCCCCATCAACCGGGGCCGGCCCATTTGGGCTCGCGCGTAGATTCCTTATTCCGTGCGGCCACCGAGCCCCTCTCTTGACACTGTCACATGACACTGTCATAATGCCCGCATGGCGACGTCAAAGCAACAGCCCGCCGAGCTCACGCTCCCCGAATTGGTCGAGGCCCTGCCCCGGCTGCTCGCCAGCGGCTACGACGGCGCCCGCAGCGGCCGGGTGCGCGATCTCCCGGATGCCCGCACCGTCCGCTGGTATCAGACGCTCGGCATGGTCGACCGGCCCACGGCGTTTCGTGGCCGCGCCGCCCTCTACGGCCGCCACCATCTGCTTCAGCTCGCCGCGATCAAGAAGCTGCAGTCGTCGGGGTTTCCCCTGGCCGACATCCAGCGGGGCCTCGCCGGCAAAACCTCCGCCGAGCTGGCCCGGTCGGCGGGCGTGGCCCAGAAAGACGTCGATCAGGTCATCGAGCGGGCCGTCCTCGCCCGGTCCAAAGCGTCTGCCGCCAAGCTCGCCGCCGCCCTGGCCGGTGAGCCCGAGCCGCCGTCGCGTCGGGCCGCCGCGTTCTGGAAGGCGAAGCCGATCGCTCTCGCCGCGCCCGTCCCGGTGAAGCCCGCTCCCAGCGGCATGCAGTCGATTAGCCTCGGCGACGCCGGCATGCTGCTCTGGAACGGTCGCGAGCTCACCGCGGCCGAGCGTGCGGCGCTCGCCGAGCTCACAGGCCCGCTCGTCGCGTTCCTCACATCCGTTCAATCGTCCGCTGCGGGCATCCCGGCCGAAGGTGCTCCCCGTGCAGCCTCCCCCACCCGTCGGCCCGAACAAGGAGCCCGCCCATGATTCGCGTTCTCACGGCCGACGAGTTGAAGAATGTCGTGGGCGATCCGTCGAGCGCCGGGTTTGGGGCGATCGAGACGGCCCAGGGCTGCCTGCCGCTCACGGCCCTCGATGTCGACGTGCAGATCGAGGGCCTGGCGGCCAAGACCACCGTCCGGCAGCAGTTCTGCAACCGGTTCGACGACCCGCTCGAGGCCACCTACATCTTCCCGCTCCCGCCGCGGGCCGCGGTCACGGGCTTCCGCATGACGGTCAACGATCAAATCGTCGAAGGCCGAATCGACGAACGCGGCAAGGCCCGCGAAGACTACGACACGGCCATCGCCGAGGGCCGCACGGCCAGCATCGCGGAGCAGGAGCGGGCCGACATCTTCACGCTGCGGGTGGGCAACATTCCGCCGCAGTCGGCCGCCCGCATCGAGCTGATCCTCGTCGCTCCCGTGGCGATAGATTCGCTCGAGGCCACGTATCGGTTTCCGCTGGTCGTGGCGCGGCGCTACTGCCCTGGCGTGGCCATCGAGGCCGAGCAGGTGGGCGATGGCGTCGTCGCCGACACGGTTCTCGTGCCCGACGCCTCGCGGATTTCGCCGCCGGTGCTGCTGCCGGGCTTCGCGAGCCCCGTGAAGCTGGGCATCCGTGTGCGGATCGCCGCCGGGGCGCTCGCCGCCGCCGCGGGCCACGCCTCCGGGTCGCTCGGGTGCACGCTGCCGGCGGATGAACACCGCGACGGCGATGGTAGCCTCACGATCACCGTCGTGCCCGAGCAGCGGCTCGATCGCGACTTCATCCTCCGCTGGGGCATCGCTGCCGACGCGGTCACGACCACCACCCTCTTCGTCGAGCCGGATGCCGAGCGGTCAGCCGGCCTCGGCACCGGCAAGCCTGCCGACGAGGCCCCGGGCGACGGCACGTTCTCGCTCGTGATCGTGCCGCCCGCGAAGCCTGCCGACGGCAAGCAGCCCCCGCGCGACGTGGTCTTCATGCTCGACCGTTCGGGCAGCATGGGCGGCTGGAAGATCGTGGCCGCCCGCCGGGCGGTGGCCCGCATGGTCGACACGCTCAACGCCGACGACCGCGTGGCCGTGATGGCGTTCGACAGTTCCATCGAGCACAGTGGCCGATCGCTGCGCCTCGCCCCCGCGACCGACAGCCATCGCTGGAGCCAGCTCGAATGGCTCGGCGGCCTCGAGGCCCGCGGCGGCACCGAGCTCGCAGCAGCCTTCGACGCCGCGTTTGCAGTGTTTCAGAAGCCAGGTGCCGCCCCTTCGGCGGCCAGCGCCGCCCCCGCCCGCAACCGCGTGTTGGTGCTCGTCACCGATTGCCAGGTGGGCGATGAAGACCGCGTGATCGCAAACCTGCTCAAGGAGATCGGCGGCATCACGCTCTTCGTCGTCGGCGTCGACGCCGCAGTCAACGAAGGCCTGCTCAGCCGCATGGCTGATTCCACTGGCGGCATGGCGGAGATGGTGGAGAGCGAAGAGCGGCTCGACGACGTCATGGAGCGCATCCAGCGGCGGCTCGCCGCGCCGCTCGTGAGCGACCTTGGGATATCGGCGGCGGGCCTCGAGATCATTCCAGAGTCGCTCGTGCCGGCGAAGCTGCCGAATCTCGTGCCGGGGTTGCCGGTGGTCGTGCGGGGGCGGTATCGCGGCAGGGCGGCGGGCGGCGTGTGCGTGGAGGGCCGCCGGTCGTCGGGAGATATATGGAAGGAGGCCGCGGAGGCCCAGGCGGTATCGACCGGCTGCCAGAGCAGCCTGTGGGCGCGGGGCCACCTGCGGGCTCTCGAGGATCGCTATTCAATCGGCACCGGCGTCGACTCCGAGTCGCTGGAAAAGCGGATCGTCGATCTCTCGACTGCATTTGGCGTGCTCTGCCGGTTCACGGCCGTCGTGGCGATCGACCCGCGGCAGCCGGATCGCAAGCCGTCGCCCGATGAGCTGCGCCGGATCGTTCAGCCGGTGGAAATTCCCTTTGGGAAGCAACCGCTCCCGTCGGTGCACATGTTTGACATTGGTGTCCATCACTTCCGAGATCCATCTTCTCCGCCGCTCTCCGCTTCGACGTTTAGCTTCGCGCATCGCGGCGTGCCGACGGATCCGCAGTGGTTGGTGCGAATCGAGGCGGCCTCAATCCTGACGAAGGCACGGCCGAGGTCTGGCGCGATCGCCGATGTGAACGCACGAAAAGTCCGTGCACTCCTCAAGGCCGTGCTCGCCCTACTCAAGCAGATGGGGACCGCTCGCATGCCGCGCGACAGGATCGAGACGCTCGCCACGGCCTACGGCCGGCTCTACGCCCTGCCGTCCGACCACGCTGCGATCCAGGCGATGCTCGACGTGCTTTCCGATATCGCCGGAGCATTATCCGTGACGGATCGCTGGTGGAGTCCGACCCCAGTCGACAGTGGCGCGAAGTAGGATCGCCGAACCTTTCGGGCGAGCGAAGCGTAGATCCGCAGGCATCGTCGCCCGAAACGCGTCAACCACCGCGCGCTGACCCCTAACGAAGGAAATACCTTTGCGATCGAGACGCAAGTACGTCCATTTGGCGATGTCAGAGTCGGAAGCCGCTCGGGCTATTTACGTCGACTTCGAGGGGTTCAAAGACAAGCCGCCCAGCCTCGTTGGCATTCTTGTCGATGGGAAGCTGAACCAGGTGATTTTTGAACCGAAGCTCTTTCCCGCCGCCGTCGCCAAGGAATGCAAGATGGGTTTTATCGAGGAAGTAGCGCGCGAATTACGGGCCAAATGCGAGGCCGAGGGCCGGGTCCTAATCAGTTATTCCGAGCATGAACTCAGGCAATTCAAGCAGTACGCCAACGAGAGCTTCGACGACATCTATCGGAACGCCTTAGTGATCGCGAAACGGTGGTGGAATGTTTTGCATCCAGGGGAAGTACGGCCAAGAACGCTGAAGGCATACCTAAAGGCCATTGGCCACGAAATGCCGGCGTCCCTAGGGGTAGGCAAGGCGACGGCCCGTCTGAAGTCGGTCATAGGTAGCCTCGACCGTAGGGGCAAATACAAGGCTGTGCCAAAAGGCGTCAAAAAGAAATGGTGGAATCTTTTGGATTACAACGAGCGTGACTGTCGCGGGACGCAGACGCTAGTCACCCTCGCAGTGAGCGAGCTAGCTAGACGGAGTCGCTAGGTCAGGCGACTGGCCGTCCTGGCCCGCCGGCCCTGGTCCGTCCGAAGGGTGGAAACCGCGATCGTCTCGCCATCCAGCGTCATAAACTCGACTTCGTATCCCCGGCCTTCGCCGTGCACGAGCACGACAGTGCCGATGTCTCCGGCCGCAAGCTTTTGCTCCGGCAGATCACACGCGAGCACGACTTCGTCACGTTCCTGAATCATGGTAGTGTTGCACGATGGTGACTTTGAATCACTTTCCCTTGTCGGCTTCGCTCAAGCGGCGTTCGAGTTCGGAGCGTGTGATCGAAGGTTCCTGCCGGCGGGCCGTGATCAGCCGCCAGAAATCCTCGCTCACGCCGAGCGCGATCTGTTCGTCGTCGAGGCCCGCGAGGCCGACGACCACTGCGACGGGGCGACCATCTCGTGTCAGTAACACACGATCGCCTTGGGCTTCACGAACACATGAGTCGAGGGTTGCCTGTTCGATTCCCAGAGTCTTCACAGGATTTCCTCCGTCGTCTTGTGGGGCGGCTTCAGGCGTATCGCAAGCACGGTGACAAGCCTCACCTGCTCCTGCACATCATAGAACACGCGGTATCCGCCGACACGCAATTCCCAGATCGGGAGTTCCTGATCCCAGGGAGGCTGCAGGCCGGGGAGCAGCTTGCGGTTGCGGGTTGCCACGGCCGGGGAATCGCGAAGCTCCGTATCGATGCGGTCGAGCACACGACGGCGATCGTACGGACGCAGAGCGGCCAAGTCGCTCACAACCCCGGCCACAAACTCGATCGTGTACATCGTTGTTTTCGCAAGCGGTAATAGCAGGATGGTACATGCGTACACTATTTTGTCAATCGGACTTTATGGCCCCGAGTCTCCGAGCAATGCCAGCTCCAACGCCTCTGCTTGCACCTGTGACCA
>CAZDTC010000162.1:0-5553 GCA_964508125.1 uncultured Candidatus Kuenenia sp. | reverse complement strand
AGCGAACGTCCGGCGAGGTGGTACGGGGCAACCCCGAGCCGGATCGGGGGCGGTGAGTCATGAAACTCCTCCTCTATGAATGGTGCTGTTCAGGCGGGCTGGCCGGCGCGTCGGCGGGCATCCGCGTCGAGGGGCGGGCCATGCTCGAGGCGCTCGCGGCCGATGCCGTGCGGGATGCAAGCTTCGATGTGGCAGTGCTCGTCGATCCGCGGCACACGGTCGCGTTGCCCGCGGGCGTGCGCACGATCGCAAACGATGGCTCAAACGACATCGCCGCGCTCGTCAGCGCCGCCCGGCAGGCCGATTGGACCGTGATCGTGGCGCCGGAGACCGACGGAATACTGCTCGAGCGCGTCGCAGCCGTGCGTGCCGCAGGGGCCCGCGCGCTGAACGCATCGACCACCTTCATCGCGATCGCCGCCGACAAGCAGGCGACCGTCAACGCGCTGGCCGCAGCGGGGGTGCCAGTGCCCGCTGGGAGGGCGCTCGCGCCGGGCGACACTGTGCCTGAACGTTTCAATATGCCCGCCGTGTGCAAACTCCGCGACGGCGTCGGCGGGGAGGGATTTTCCGTCATCCAATCAGCCGATGGCCAACCCATCGCCAGGGCCACGCGACTCGAGGCATTCGTGGCCGGTGAGCCCATCGGCGTGTCGTGCCTCTGCGGACCAGCTGGGCTCCGCGTGCTGCCACCGCAGCGACAGCGATTCGCAGCCGGCGATCCGCCGCGCTATCTCGGTGGCGAACCGCTTCCGGCGGGCCCTGCCGCGCGGCGGGCCACGGCGCTCGCCGCCCGGGCCGCGACCGCGGTGGCTCGGGCAGCCGGCGCGGCGGGGGCCGGCCTCGGCTGGGTGGGAGTCGACATGATCCTCGGCGATCGCGACGATGGCCGAGCCGATCGGGTGCTCGAGGTGAACCCGCGGCTTACGACGTCGTTCGTCGGGCTCGCCGCGGCCGCGCCGCGGAGCCTCGTGCGCACGATGCTCGATCTCGCAGCCGGCGGGCGAATGAGCGATGGAGCAGCGTGACACGCAGTCGGATGTGCTCGCCTTCGACGTCGGCGGAGCCAACGTCAAGGCGGCCGACGGCCTGGGCTGGTCGCACGCGCAGGCCTTTGCACTCTGGCAGCAGCCCGACTCGCTCGGCGACGTGCTCGGCCAGATCGTGACGATCCGCACGCCGGCCCGGATCGTGGCCACGATGACGGGCGAGATCGCCGACTGTTTTTCTTCGCGCACTGTCGGCGTCGCACGGATCATCGACGCCCTCGAGGCGGCTGCGGCCCGCATTCGGCCGGCCGCCGATCTCGGCATCTACCTCGTGGACGGCTCGATCGTGTCGGCGGCCGAAGCCCGCGACCGCCCGCTCGCGGCTGCCGCCGCCAACTGGCATGCCATGGCCCGGCTTGCGGCATCGCATGCGACTGCAGATCGCGCCTTCGCGCTCGATGTGGGCTCGACCACCACCGACATCGTGCCGATCGAAAGCGGTGTGCCCGTGCCGCGGGCCGGCGACGACATCGGCCGGATGGCTGCGGGCGAACTCGTCTACACGGGCATCGAGCGCACGCCCGTGGCGGCGATCGTGCGATCGCTCCCCTGGCCTTCCACGGGCACCGGCAGACGGCCGATCGCGAGCGAGCGCTACGCCGACTCGCGCGATGCCTGGCTGGTGCTTGGCGGGATTCCCGAAGCGCCAGAGGACCACGACACCGCCGACGGGCAGCCGGCCACGCGAGCCGCGGCCGCCCGGCGACTCGGCCGCATGCTTCTGGCCGATCCGGATGGCTTCTCCGCCGCCGATGCCCGGGCGGCGGCCGAATGGTGCGCGCGCGTTCAGAGCCGGCAGGTGGCTCGGGCCCTCGCACGCGTGGCTCGGGCCGTTGGCTGGAAGCCGGAGTGCGTCGTGCTTTCCGGCCACGGAGCGTGCCTCGCCACGCGATCGCTCGGTCACCTCGGCTGGAAGGCCGACACCGTGCCGCTGGCCGATCGCCTCGGGCACGGAGTGTCTCGCGCAGCGTGTGCCCATGCGCTGGCGCTCATCGACCGGAGGCTCGTGCCATGAATATCCTGGCCGCCATGAACAGCATGAATACTTGCACCGACCGATGGATCGTCGGCGACCTGCGCGCCGCATCAGCCGCAGCGCCGCACGAGGTCGTCAAGGTGGGCGGCAGCCTGCTCTCCGTGCCGAACTGGCCCGACCTTGTGGCCGAACTGTTGCGGATACGCTCGCGTCACAGGAAGGTGATCGTCGTGGTCGGGGGAGGCACGATCGTCGAGGGCCTGCGGACGATCGACGCAGCGGCCCCGCAACGGGCAGATGCGATCCATTTCCTCGCGATCGATCTGCTTGCAACGACGGCGCGGCTCGTGGCCCAGGCGCTCGGGCTGCCGCTCATCGTCGAGCCCTGCGACGACGAGGTCGCCGTCCTCGACGCCCCGCTCTGGCTGTCCGCAACGGATCGCCACGGGGCGGAGCGCCAGGCTCGGCTACCGGTCGGCTGGCATGTGACGAGCGACTCGATCGCGGCCCTCGTCGCCACCGACACCGGTTGCGATCTCCTGCTTGCGAAGCGGACGACTCCCCCGCTTTCTGGCGATGAAGATCGGCTCACCGAACTCGCTCGGAAAGGCTGGGTCGACGATCACTTTCCGACGGCCGCCACAGGGCTCGCACGCATCGCGTGGGCGGCGCCGGCGTCAGTCCCAATACCAGGCTTCGGCGGGACGCTCGGCGAGGGCGGCGACGCGGGCGGCGGTTGAGTCGCCCGACTCGGTCGTGTTCGTGGCGAACGCCCACGGCTGGAACTGCACGCCCCCCGAGGCGCTCACGACCCACCGATTCCCCTTCTTGAAGCCCGTGGCGACCGTCGCCAGCGTCTCCGGGGCGTCGTAGACGGGCAACGCGAGCCGCGTCGAGTCGGTCAGCGGGGCGAGGTCGAGGCCGGCCCTGCGATCGAGCTGCCGCCCCCGGATCAACGCGGCCACGACGGCCAGGTCGACGCAGTTGACGAGCTCGGCGAACACCGGCTGCTGGCGGGAAAGTTTCTCGTAATGCTCCGTCATCGCCGCACACCACGCTTTGGCGGTCTTGTCGGCCGGCGCTTCGCCGCGGGCCGGGCCTGCGGCCGCGAAGATGTCGCTCTCCGTAAGGCACTTCATCCGGCGCCCCGTGATCTGCCAGGCGAGTTCGTCGGGATCGCGGGTGAGCGGATCGTAGTCGGCCTCGAGCCAGAAACGCGGCAGCGTGGCACCGCTCGTCGCCCCCGCCGGCACCATCGAAAGATAACTCGGCAGGGCGGCCACGCCCGACGGCTCGAGCCCCATCCCGATCCGCTTCATCCGATAGTCGGCGGCGACGAGCACGCGGGCAAACCGGCTGTCGGCCGGCACGCCACCGACGGTCACCTTCTGCGGTCCAAGCACGTTTTCCATCGTGCGCAGCGTGGCCTCGGGGTTGGCGCCGATGCTCTTCAAGCTGCCGAGGTAGCGCTGCAGTTTCTTCACGCCCTCGGGCGACGGATCAATCGAGCAACGCACCCCTTCGGCCCGGGCGCCGTCGATGGCCCGCAACGCGACCACGAGATCCTCGAGGAGCAGCAGCGGCCGGCCGCTCGTGCCGGCGACGACGTTTCCCGCTGGATCGATCCCCGCCGTATCCGCAGGTCCGGCGAGCACGATGTCGTGACCGTCGGGATCGACGAACACGTGCGTCACGCGTTCGAGCCCGCCGAGAAACACGACGTCGGCCGGGAGCGGCGTCCCGGCCGAGGAGAATGCATCGACGGCCTTGCAGAGTCGGGCGAGCGACACCTTCCTCAGCGCGGCGGGCTTGCCTGGAGGAAGCCCCGCCTTCGCCAGAAGCTCACGCCGCCGCGCGGCCAATTCCTGCGAGGCCTCGGGCTCGAGCGTGCTGACGATTCCGTGGGCATCGATCGATATCCCGCCCACCGCCTGGCCGAATCCGAAGCCCATCTGGGCCGAGGCTGGCGACGCGAGCCACACGACGATGAACGCGAAGCCCACGCCGGCGAAACGAGCCGATCGCAGGCTCGCCCCGGGGGCATATCTGCTGCCGAAGCCGGTCGAAATTGGGGTCATCATCGGAAACCTCGGAGGCTCGACGGGGATCTGGCGAAACGGCATACGCTCCGCGCGAGGATGGTAGTGGCAGCCCCACCCTGCAGCAAACCCGGTTCGCCGCAGAAAAATAGGGTTTTTTGCCCACCCTCCCCAAAGCAACCGCCCTGGTGCATGATGCAGGCGAAGGTTTTCGTCCTCGTGAATCCCTCCTCCTACCTGCTGATCCGCGACCCGCTCGGCGGCGAATCGGCCACTCGGCTCGTCGCCGGCGAGCGGCTCACGCTCGGCCGCGCCCCCACGAACCACGTCGTGATCCACGACGAGCGGGCGAGCCGCCTGCACGCGGAGATCATCCCGACGCCCGCTGGCTGGTCGATCCGGGATCTCGCCAGCCGTAACGGCACGTTCATCGGGCAGAGCCTGCTCGATGCCGAGCGGGTTCTCACCCCTGGCGACGTCTTTTCGATCGGCAGGATGGAGATCACGTTCTGCCAAGGCGATCCGCCGTCGACGCTCACCGGCACGGCGGATCTCGAGGCCACGTCACCGGCCCGCTCTGCCGACCTGGAACGCTGGCATGCCACGATCAGGCATCGCCGCACGCGCAGTCGGCTGCTCGATGCGATCGGGGAGACGTGCGAGATCGTGCCCCGGGTGGGCCGGGCGGCGGCCGAACTCTGCCGGCTGGCGTTCGCCCTCGGAAAGGCGGTCGACGCACGGGCCATCGCCCGGCTGGCGCTCGACTCCGCACTCCAGGGCGTGGCGGCGGCCCGCGGCGCGGTGTTTCTCCCGGCGGGCATCGCCGGCGGGCAGTCGACATCCGCGCCGGCAGGGCTCGAGCCGTTCGCGACGACGCCGGCCGAGTGGCACGACGCGGCTGGCCGCCTGGCCGGCGTGATCGCCACGGTCGTGGGCAGCGACGAGGCCGTCATCGCCTGCGATGCGCACGCCCCCGACGGCTCGACCACGCTCTCGGCGCCGATCCGGGCCGGTGGTCGCGCCATCGGTGCGATGCACGTCGAAATGCCCCGCGATGGGCGCGAGGCCACGCCCGACGATCTCGAATTCGTGATGGCCGTGTGCGACGCCGTCGGCGTCGCCATCGAGAACTTCTCCGCTCGCGAGATCCTCTCGAGCCGGCTTGCGAGCACCGCCGACGAAAACGAACGGCTCAAGCGGCGGCTCGGGGAGGAGTCGCGCATGGTGGGCACGAGCCCCGTGCTCGACGCGATCAAGGGGCAGATCGCCCGCGTGGCCGCCACGAAGGCGACGGTGCTCGTGCGGGGCGAGAGCGGCGTCGGCAAGGAGCTCGTGGCCCGCGCGATCCACGACGCGAGCGACCGGCGCAATGGACCCTTCGTGTGCATGAACTGCGCCGCCCTCTCCGAGACGCTCCTCGAGAGCGAACTCTTCGGCCACGAGAAGGGCGCCTTCACCGGGGCCACCGAGCGCAAGGCCGGCAAGTTCG
>CAZDTC010000161.1:0-5573 GCA_964508125.1 uncultured Candidatus Kuenenia sp. | reverse complement strand
GGGCGTGCATGGGACCCCACCCGCCATCACGCGTTGAGGTATTCGTCGAGCAGTTCGCGGAGCAGGTCGGTGTCGGGGTCGAGGCCCGTCCACGTGTGGAAGTCGATCGCCGTCTTCTCGCAGTGGATCTCCAGACCGTCGATCGCGCAGGCGCCGTGCTTCTGCGCGGCGGCCACGATCGGAGCTGGCTGTGACATGAGCGCGAAGTCGGCGACGACGTGGTCCTTCCGCAGGCCGGCGAGCGACGGGGCGGCCTCGGCGGGCACCGCCGAGATCACGATGTCGACTTGCTCCGGCACGGTGATCTCCGGCTGCCACGGAAGCATGGCGGCCGTGGCACCGTCGACGGCGCCGAGCGCCTCGACGAGGTCGGCGGCGCGTTCCGACGTGCGGGTGCACACGATGATTTCCGCTGCGCGGGCCAGCGAGAGTTCGAGGGCCGTGGCGCGCGCCGCGGGACCGGCGCCGATGAGTAGAACGCGCGTGCCGGTTGGATCGATGTGGGCCCGCAACGCCTCGAGAAGACCGCGGCCGTCGGTCATGTGGCCCACGAGCCCGGTCGGCTGTCGCTCCACGAGGCTCACCGCCCGGGAGAACGTGGCGGCCGGGGAAAGGGTGGCGAGGTGCGGCGTTGCGTGGCTGCGCAGCGGCCCTGAGAGCACGCAACCGCGAAACCCCATCGCGGCGACGCCGCCGAGCGCCGCGCCGATCCGCTCGGGCGCCACGTCGAGCGTGAGGAACCGCCAGTCGAGCGACGCTTCCGCGAGGGCGCGCTCATGGAGATATTGAGCAGGGTTGCCCGCCGCGGGGCACCCTAAGAGGGCGATGATCTCCTGGAGGGCCGGGCTCGTCATGCACGAAAAACCGCGTCGAGGTCAGACGGTGACGCTCGTGGCTGCGACGAACCGGGGGTCGGAGCGGATCGGATCGAAGTCGGGCTCGACCTCCGTGAGGTCTCGGAACCGGCCGTCGATCGCGATCGCCCGGGCAAGGTGCTCGATCGCCGCCTGAACGCTTCCGCCGAGCGAAAGGTAGCAGGCGAGATTGTAATGCAGAATCGGCTGGAGCGGCGCGGCCTCGAGCCCCTGTTCGAGCACGGCGATCGCCTCGTCGAGGCGGCCCAGCCGCTTCAAGCACCAGCCGATGCCCAGCCAGGCCTCGAGCCTCCCGGGCTCCTGGGCCGTCACGCTGCGGAGCGGCTCGAGCGCATCGTCCCAGCGGCCGAGCGCCCGCAGGGCCTCCCCCTCCAGGAGTTTGGCTCCCGCCAGGGAGCGGGTCGGTTCCGGGAGTTCCGCCAGCAGGTCGAGGGCCCGCCCCAGTAGCCTCGCCGCCGAGGCGGGCAAAGGTCGATCGGCCTCGACGAGCAGTTCGCCGAGTTCGATGTAGCCGCTGGCCTGTTTGAGGATGGCCTGCCGACGAAGCCTGGTCATGGCGGTCATCGAAACTCCTCTCCAACCCCAGTCTAGGCCGCTCCCTGGCATTCGGCTGGATGCGGCTGACGGGGCTCTTGACTGTACGAATCTCGCGGCGTTCCGGATCGCCTGGCCAGCCTGGAATTCCTTGATTTTCTGGCCGCTTCCTCGCCGGGCCTACGAATTTTTCGGTTCCCGGCCACTCCTAGGGGAGAGGAGACCCCTCGCGCCCGTCCCGCGGGCGTCGCCGAAGCCCCCCGGAGCGTCCGCCATGCGGCTCACCGTTCGCACCCTGCTGGCCTGGCTCGACCATGTCTTGCCGTCCGACGAACACGGCGAACTCGATGCCAAGGTCGCCGGGAGCGCCGCGGCCCATCAACTCGTGGACCGGATTCGGCGCGTCGTCAAGCAGCCGACGATTTCGCCGCCGCGTCTGGACGGCCGGGGACTGGCGGCCGACCCCAACTCCGTGGCCGAGTATCTCGACAACTGTCTGGAGCATGATCGGCTCGAGGCTTTCGAACGGATCTGCATCGAGTCGGATGCGCACCTCGCCGAGGTCGCCGCCTGCCACGAAATTCTCGCGACGCTTTCCCGCGACCCCGCCGCGACGGCCCCGCTCGATGCCGCGGGCCGCCGCCGCCTGCTCGAAGCGATGCGGCATCACTCCGCGGCGGTGTCGACCGACGACGGACACCACGAGCAGGTCGGAGGCGCGCGGCAGACACCGGCGACGCGTGAAGCCGCCCCCACGCAGCCGTACGGCGGTGCCCCGCCACGACGCCGCTCGGCGAGATCGGCGTGGGGCGCCGCGGCGGCGGCTGTCGCGCTCCTCGTCGCGCTCGGACTGTTGCTCACCGAGGCGATCGGCCGGTCGCGCGGTGTGCAGCGCGACGCCCCGGCTCCTCCGGCGGTCACCGGCGATCACCCACCCATCGCGGCGGCACCGGCCCACGAGCCGCCTGGAGCGGCCATGGAAAATGGGCAGGCGGGACAGACCGTCGAGCCGGGCCCGACGGTCGTCGAGTCGCCGCCGGACACCGTCGCGCTCGTGCCCGCCGAGCCCCCCGAGCCCGAGGCAGCCGTCCCGAAACCGGAGCCCGCCGCGGTGGCCGCAGTGCCTCCCGCGAGTGTCGGGCCGCAGCCGAGCGTGCCGCAGGGGGATGCGTTGGCGATCGCAGCCGCACCGGCGGCAGCGCCCGCCGCCGCGCCGCCCTCCGTGCCCCCCGCGCTGCCTCAAGAATCGGCCGCACCTCCCGGCGGCGAGGCGGCGCTCGGGTTTGTGACCGGCGAAGGGCTCCTGATACACCGGGATACGGATCAAGGGCATGCCGCGTGGGCCGCGCTCATGCCGGGTGCCTCGCTCGGGCCGCGCGAGGAGTTGATCGCGCCTTTCGGGTTTCAGCCCGACCTCAATGTGCGCGGGGTGGCGATCCGGTTGCTTCAGGGTACGCGGGCCACGATCACGGCCGATGCCGACGGCACTCCGAGGGTGGAAGTGGTGTTTGGCAGGGCTGTCGTCAGGTCGGCCCGACCCGATGCCCGGGTCGGCGTCACGGCCAGTGGACTGACGGGCACGATCATGGCCGGCCTTGCCGGACCGGCGGCGATTTCCGTCGACCTCGACCGCGTGCCCGGCACCGATCCCACCACCGAGGCGGCGCGGGTGCGGGCGAGCGTGATCGCTGTCGACGGGGGCATCGTCTGGAAGCAGGGCGGCGTGGCGGCGGACGGCAGCCCTCGGCTGCTCGATGGCATCGCGGCCGAGGGAATGCTCGACGCCCGCACGTCGATCACCTGGGAGAGCGTCGCCCCGGATGGTGGGCGGGTCGTACAGCTCGATGCCCTGCCCGCGTGGGTCGTCGCGGCGCCCCAGATCGACAAACTCCAGCGGAACGCCGCGGAGGCGCTCGGGGCGCGAATTCGCGACACGGGCTCGCTGGAGCAATCGCTCCGGGAACTGGCCGACGATCGGCGCGTCGAGAATCGCGTGCTCGCGGCTGCGACACTCGCCCTGTTTGGCGACTTCGACGCGGCGGTCGAACTGCTCTGTACCGAGGCGCCAGGCCGCAGGCTCGAGCAGCGGCAGTGGGCGACGCTCGAGGCGGCCACGGTGCCGCTGGCGCTCGCCCGCGGCGCGAAAGCAGCGGCCAGGCTGCGCACGGCGTTCGAAGACCGTGGCCCGCACGGCAAGGCAGAGGAGCTGTTTGCCATGGCCCGAGGTTTCAGCGACGCGGAGTTGGCCGCCGGAGCCGCCGAGACGCTCGTGGCGGCGCTCGACGACCCCGATCTCGTCGTGCGCCGCTACGCGATCAAGTGCCTGTGCGATATCGTGCAGCCGTCCGCGGCCGATCGGCTGCGGTATCGCGCCGACGGCCTGCCCGACCCGCGGCGCGAGGGGGCCTCCTGGTGGCGGGGGCAGTTGCAAAAGGGACTGATTCGCCGCCCCGGGGCCGCGTGAGCGGCGCGGTTTGTCGCGGCCACGGCGCGGGTGATATGCTCCGGCATGGTCGGCCGGAGAGCCGACGGCTCGTTCGTGCAAACCAGGTTTCTTCCGGAGAGGAACGTCCCGGTGCAAATCAATGTCTCGGCCCGGCACGGCCATCTCAGTGCCGCTTCCCAGTCCAAGATTTCAGCCAAGGTGTCGCGGCTCAAGCGGTATTTCGACAGGATCACGGCTCTCAACGTGACCGTCGACCTCGGCAATTCCGAGCTGCCCGAGGTCGAGATCGTGGCCTCGGCCGAGCATTTCCACGATATGGTCAGTCGAGAGCACTCCGGCCAACTCTGGCGGAGCGTCGACGGCGCCGTGCAGAAGCTCGAGCAGCAGTTGCGCAAACACAAGGAAAAGGTCCGCGACCACAAGCACGTGCAGTCGTCGCGGCGCGGGTAGCCGTCCGCCAGGATCTCGATCAAAGACACCGCACACCCCAGAAATACGCCAGCATGAAGTTCTCCGATTTCGTGGCCACCGATGCCATCCGGGCCGATGTCGATGCCGACACCAAGCAGGGTGTGATCCGGGAGATGGCCGAAGCGCTCGTCGAGGCCGGGAAGATCGCCCCCTCGGAGCTCGAGGGAATCGTGAAGGCGATCATGAAGCGCGAGGATCTCGGCAGCACGGGAATCGGCCGAGGCGTGGCCGTGCCCCACACGAAGCACCCCAGTGTCGATCGCCTCGTGGGCACCGTGGCGGTGAGCCGCAAGGGAATCGACTTCGAGAGCCTCGACGGCGAGCCCGTGCATCTGTTCTTTCTGCTCGTGTCGCCACCCGACCGGCCGGGCGACCACCTGCGGGCCTTGGAAAACATCTCGCGGCAACTGCGCGACGAGGGGTTCTGCCGGCGGCTCAAGGCATCGGGCACCCCCGCCGACATCGCCCACCTGCTTGCGGAGGCTGACGGCCACGGAGTGGTCACGTGATGAGCAAGGAGACCATCTCGCGCGAGGTCGTCGTGGGGATCGAGCAGGGGCTCCACGCGCGGCCTGCCGATCTCGTCGCCCGCGAGGCGCGAAAGTGGCAATCGCGGATCGAGCTCGTCGCCGACCGGCAGCGGGCTGACGGCAAGAGCATCCTCGAGCTTCTGACGCTCGCCGCCGAGGCGGGCACGCGGCTGGTCGTCGAGGCGACGGGCCCCGATGCCCGTGAGGCCGTGGACGCGATCGGACGGCTCTTCGACCGGAATTTCACCGAACAAACCTGACGACAACGCAACGACG
Organism: uncultured Candidatus Kuenenia sp.; assembly: GCA_964508125.1. Classification (GTDB taxonomy): domain Bacteria; phylum Planctomycetota; class Planctomycetia; order Pirellulales; family UBA1268; genus RGVT01. The sequence goes on along the minus strand of CAZDTC010000161.1, from coordinate 441 downwards.
GGCGACGCGCCCGAACACGAATTCCCGGCGGCACGGCCGCCGATACAACCAGGCCGAATACGACCAGACCGAACTCAAAGGAGCAGCACGAAGCCGCCAGGCGCGAAGCCGGGCGGGGACGCCGATCGCAGCACCGCCCCCTGGGCGCCGCGCGATCCCCCCGCTCGTCGCCCCCGCTGCCGGTCAGGCCGACTGCGCCCCCATGCTGAAACTCCAGGGCATCGCCGTATCCCCCGGCGTCACCATCGGCGAAGCGCTCGTTCTCGACAGCGAGGGCTTCCGGATTCCGCGCCGATTCGTGGAGCGGAGCGCCGTCGACACGGAGCTCGAGCGGCTTAAGAACGCCGTCGCCGAGACGGCTCGTGAGATCGAGCGCAACCGCGACGCGATCCGGGCGGAGCTCGGCGAGCAGTATGCCGCCATCTTCGACGCCCACCTGGC
>CAZDTC010000160.1:0-5586 GCA_964508125.1 uncultured Candidatus Kuenenia sp. | reverse complement strand
TGATGATCGCGTGCGTGAAGCAGCCGGCACGGAACCCAAAGGACGGGCCGCTCCGCTTCTCCCACTGCTCGAACGGCGGCAGGTAGACCCGCGTCACGACACTCGGGCTGTCGGCCACCGAGAGACCATTGCCGACGGCACGGCTGGCCGCGAAGATCAGGTCGTCCTGCTGCATCTGGTAGGTAACGCGGCCGGGGATGCCGGCATGCCGCGTGGAGATGAGCAGGCCGTTGGTGCTGCCCTCGAGGCCCGGGGCCGGCAGCTCGATCCGCTTCACGACGTCGGGCGTGCCACGCTTCGGGCCCTCGAACCACAGACGGTTGGTGCTCTTGCCCAACGGCCCGCGCAGCCGCTTGTCCTGCTCCTCCGAACTCTTGGGATGGTTGTAAAACCAGTTCCACTTTTCATCCTCGAAGTCGTCGCCGCCACCCTTCACGATCGAGCCGGTGCCCGGAACGAGAACCGGCTTCTTGGGAGCAGGTTGCTTGGCGACGGCTGGCTTCGCCAAGGGTGCCGGCGCGACGGCGGCCGGCGTGTCGGCGGCAGTCGCGGTACGCCTGGTCAATCCAAGAACGGCGAGCGCCCCCACGAACACTACGGCCGTGCGAATGCGTGCAGCCATGACGAGCCCCCCAGACGTGAAACAAAACCCAACCCGGTCCGGTGGACTATCGACGCCTCGACGCAGCCGAATCGAAGCCCGAGACGAGCGGCGGCTCCAGTCCAGCCTGCTTGCCGGCATTTCCCAGCCTGCCCGGTCGCCCAGGAGGCGGCCCGGCGGGCCAAAGTCCTCTGGCACCACCGGCGGTTCCCCGTCAAAAACCCGCCCGGTTTCCCCACGTCGCATTCCCGTTCGAGTCGTCCACCATGCGCCTTGCGATCATGCCTCTGGTTCTCTGTGGTTCGGCGTCTCTGGCCGCCCTCGCGGCCGACGGCCCTTCCGATCGCCCCCCACGGTCCCACATCCAGCCTGTCGGCGAAATTGCAGCCGCCAAGCAGGCCACGCCCTGGGCCGGGCTCGTCACGGCCCGGGCGCCCGCGGTGCTCCGCGAGCAGTTCCGCCTCGAGCGCGGCGCGGGGCTCGTCGTCGAGTCGGTGGCGCCGGGTTCGGTGGCCGAGCGGGCAGGTCTCAAGCGACACGACGTGATCGTGTCGGTCGATGGCCAGTTGCTCCTGCTCCCCGAACAGTTCGTGACGCTGCTCGAGGCATCGGGCGACGAAGCACCGCTCGAGTGCCGCCTGCTCCGTGGCGGCGTCGAAAAGGTGGTCTCCCTCCGAAAAGAGGTCGTGAGCCCACGGGCCGTGACCCACCGCCTCAAGCCCGCGGAGTCGTCGCTCGCACTCGTGCCGCGGAAGTCGCCGACCTCCTTGGCCACCCTCATGCAACTGCCCGACGGTTCACTCCAGCAACGCGATGCCAACTTTGTCGTCAAACTGACGGGTGGGCCCGAGCAGCGATTGGTCGTCAAGGACGCCCGGGGCAGGATCGTGTTCAACGGTCCCATCGACACTCCCGAGCAACGCAGCCTCGTGCCGCCGGAGGTCCGGGCCCGCGTCGAGGGGCTCGAGCGGCTCGTCGCGCAGCAGGCGACCAAGGCCAAGGACACGGGCGACGCCAGGCCCTCCAAGCCTCCTCAGGCGCGGATCGGCGCGCTCGACATCAACCCGGTCGAGATCCGCTGAGGCGCCGGCCTACCAGCGCACTTCGGCGACGTCGCGTGACCAGCTGCCGCCCGCTGAACGCGACATCGAGCCCCCGGCGTTGCCACCCGCGCCGCCGAACACCGACCGCCAAGGGTCGGGGCCGGTAAACGTGCCGCCGGGCAGCGAGATCACCCACGGCCCCGCGCCGCGCGACATGCGCTCGAACGAGTCCTGCATCCGGCGCCGCTGGATCTCCTGGAGCCGCCGCTGTCGCCGCCGTTCCGCTTCGGCCGTCGCCGCCGCGTAGGCCTCGCGGGCCTGGGCCGCCGCGTCGGCGGAGGCCTTGATCGAGTCTTCGTAGCGCTGGCGCGTGAGGAGTGCCTTCGCCTGTTCGAGGGCTGCAACCGCGTTTCGGACGTCGGCCGATACGCCTTCGGCATACCACGCCGCGGCCCGGCGGATCAGGCTGTCGGTCTCCTCGATCTCTGCGAACGCCTGCCGGGCGAGCCGCTCGTCCTCCGTGGCGAGTTCCTCGGCCCGCGCCGCCGCCGTGTCGGCCGCGTCGATCACGCGGGCCGTCTGCAGGAGGTCCGGCCGCGACATCGCCAGGCTCCGGTCGGCCACCTGCACGAGCCGGCCCGCTTCGCGGCAATGCTCGTTGGCCCGCACACGATCGGTCCGCTGCCGCTCGAGCCGCGTCTCGATGGCGGCGATCTTCTTGGCCGAAGCCGCCGCGCGCTGCGGCAGAGCCGCCCGCAGGCCGTCGAGTTCCTGCCGCCGGTCGGTCACCGCCGCCTGGCAACCCTCCACCCACGACTCCTGCCGCACCACCTCCTCGAGGAGTGCAAGCGCCTTGAAATAATGCTGCCGCGCAGGTTCGGCGGCCGCCTGGGCCTCGGCGATCATCTGGCGGATCCGCTCGAGCCCCTCGTCGGCCTTGGTGGGATTGTCGGCGAGGTCGGCCCACGAACTCTCGGCGTAGGACTCGGCCATCGCATCGAGCGCCCGGGCGGTGGTTTGCCGGCGGCCGACGAGCGCCTCCAGCCTGGCGATGCAACCAGGCAGGAGATCATCGATCTTCGCCTTGGCGGCCACGATGCTCTCGAGGATCGCCAAGGCCTCGGCGGCGTGCTGCTCGGCATGCTCCACATGCTTGATAGCGCCCTCCGTCTCGCCCGCATCGAGCAGTTGTGCCGCGAGGTGCACGTGCTCGCGGGCCTTTTCGACGTGCACCATCGGATCGGCGCCAGGTTCGGCAAGCAGCCAGCCCTCCGCCCGCTTCGCCTGGATCTTCCTCGCGGCGTTGTCGGCCGCCTCGAGCGCCTTGTGGCGGCGGTCGTCGGCCGCCTCGAACGCATCGAGCCGGCCGATCAGGGCTTCCACGTCGGCCTGGCCGCGTTCGAGCCGACCACGGGCCTCGACGGGATCGCTTTCGAGGTCGTGCCGCGCAAGCGCGAGGCTGCGGCCCGCCGCCGCAATTGTGGCCTGGAAGGCCGCGCCCGAGCGGCCGCGCGTGGAGAGTTTCCCGACTCTCTCGGTCGCCGCGGCCACCGCTCCGTCGAGCACGTCGGCCAACTCCCGCGACTTTTCGTGCGCCTGTTCGAGCACGTCGAGCGGGGCGCGGCATTCGCCGGCCACGTCCGCGAGCGGCGGCCGGGCCTCTGCCGAGTCGAGCAGGCGGATGCAGTCATCCGCGGCGGCGGTGCCGAGAAACCATTCCGAATCGACCCGTTCCTGTGCCTTCTCCCACACATCCATGAGGCCGAGCCAGCGCTCGCGGTAGCGGCGGATCGCGCCCTGCACGTCGTCGTACGTGGAGCGGGTCTGCCCTTGCATCTGCGTCTTGAAGTCGGGATCGGTGTGCGGCAGGAGCCGATGCCGCTCCTGCTGGGCGTCGAGCAGGTCGGAGAGGGCGACGACCTCCTCCTTGAATGTGGCGAGCTTTCGCCTGGCCTCCGCCACCCGGTGGTCGTGCCGAGACCGCTGCACGAAGAACGCCCCGAGCGCCCCGAGCGCCCCGATACCGAGGAGCGACAAGGGCAGCGTGCGCGTGCGAAACACGCGAGCCGCCTCGGCCTGCGCCCGCTCGCGGTCCTGCCGGTTCTTGACCCAGGTTTCCGTTCCCTCGACGAGCGCGGTGAGCGCATCGTCGTAGAGCCCGTCTTTGGCCCGCGGCACGAACGCCTTCTCGATCAGTTCCGCCTCGATCGTCTCCGGATCAAGGCCGCTCGATACTTCGAGTGCCCACGGGGCCCGCATCGAGATCGAACGGCCCTTCGTGTCGAGCACGATCGTCACGTCGCCGGCAGGGTCGTAGCCGGCCTCATCATCGGCAGCCTCGCGCCGCCAGCGATCGACGAGTGTCTCGAGCAGACTCCGGGCCGTCTGCCCCTCGGGCGCATTGCCGATCACGACCACACGGTAGTCGCGGCCGGTCGTTTTCTTGGCGGCTTCGACGGCGGCCTTCACCTTCTCGAAAGCCTCGGGCGAGCCGCTCACGAACACGCGCCGCGAGTCGTTCTGCGAGATCCTCGGCGGCTCCTCGGCGCGGGTCGCTGGCGCGGCTGCGAGGGCGGTCACAAACGTGAGGATGAGGGTGCGTGCACTCGAGCCCATGAGACCTCCGGAGAAATGATCTTTTGGTCAATAGGTTTATCACCGGCCCGGAGGCGACGAAAGTATCCCGTGGGGCAAGCGTCCCGCTTGCCAATGCGGCTGCAAGGCAACCGGGGACGGTCGCCCCACTGCTCCCGCTACCGACCGAAATCGTCGGCGGAGGGCTGGGCCGAACCCTGCGGAAACAGGCTCGGTCGCGGGGCGGCGGCCCGCGGGGCACCCGGCTGCTGCGGAGACGGTCGGCCCGCCGGCTGCATGCCGCCGCGCAGGCGGGCCTGGCCGGGCGTCATCTGCGGCTCACGCGTGCGGCCGGCGTTGAGCTCCTGCTTCGGCCCGGTCGCCCCATACCCGGGCCGCACGGCCGGAGCTCCGGCCCGCACGCCTCCGGTGATCACGGGCACTCGGCCGGGCGGCAGTGCCGGAGTCGCTTTGGCCGCAGGCTTCTCTTCGGCAGCGGGCTTGCGGCGCGGCGGTTCGGCGGACCTGCTGGGAGGGAACACCAGGCCGTCGTCGGGCGCTGGCTCGGCTGCCGGCTCGCCCGCGGGCGCCCCGCGCACGCGCCCCGTGAGCGGATCGACGCCCGAGTTTTGCACCGCGTCGATCTTGTCGCGCCGCATCCGCACGCGGGCGGTCTCGGCCTCCCCTTCGTCGATCCTGCCGTTTGCATCGAGGTCGAACCGCCGCAGCATCTCGTCGCGGGTCTGGCCGCCGGACACGCTCGGCGTCTCGCGCGTGGGAAGCAGGCCCCCGCTGCGCCGGCCTGGCGCGGGTGACTGGGCCCGCGCCTCGGCTGCGAGAAGCAGAGCGCACGCGGCTGCGATGGCCAGTGCTCCACACACTCCGAGTCGGGCGTGGCAAGGCTGTGTCATGTTTTAACTCCGGCGGGCATTGTAGCGGATGCGGAGTGGGCCATCCTCTCGGCGAGCCGCCGGCTCGCGGCAGCGGCGTCGCCACCGGCCTGCTCGAGCTCCCGAGCGGCGACGTGGCAGTGGACGAGATGACCGTCGACGACCGTCGCCGGCGGGTCGACCTCGCGGCAGACACTCTCCGCGAGCGGGCAGCGGGGGTGAAACCGGCAGCCGGCGGGCGGCCGGGCGGGGCTCGGGACGTCGCCCGTAAGTACGATCCGGCGCCGCCTTCGGGCGGGATCGATCCGCGGCACGGCGGAGAAGAGCGCGAGCGTGTAGGGATGGAGCGGCGTGCGATAGAGCGCGTCGGCCGCGGCATGCTCCACGATGCGCCCGAGGTACATCACAGCCACCTCGTCCGACACGTATTCCACCACGGACAGATCGTGCGAGATGAAGAGATACGTGAGCCCAAGTT
>CAZDTC010000159.1:0-5600 GCA_964508125.1 uncultured Candidatus Kuenenia sp. | reverse complement strand
TCTGCTGCATCCACTGCTGCGCGAGGGCCCGCTCGAAGAACATCTTCCGCACGCGGTCGAGCGACTGCCCGCGCGACCGGAGGAGCTGCTCGTATTCCGCCGCCGTGGCCACGCCGGCGTCCTTGAGCATGCGGGGCAGTTGCTGCTCGTCGAATGCCTGGTTCACCTTCTTCTCGATGTCGGGCAGCCGGTCCTCGGGGATCGTGCGGCAGGCGTCCACGAACACGATCAACGACTCCACGTGCTGCGGGAGCACCTGGCGGCAGATCTGCAGCTTGAGTTCGCGAATCTGCTCCGGCTCGAGCCCGGGCGACACCTTCGCAAGCCAATTGAGCGCGCTCGGAGTCAGCAGGTCGCCCTCGAGCACCACCTCGGGCCCCACGCGGGCGACCACCATCGCCGTCTCGAGCGACTGCGCCTCGGCGAGCAGTTTGTTCGCTTCGGCGGCCGCCGAGTTGCCGGGTGCGACGGGCTCCTGGAACTGCGCCTGCTTCACACCCTCGCCCTTCGTGCCCGGCAGATCGGGGCCGAAGTCGATCGGCACGATCGGGGCGTCCGGGTCGGTGCGAATGCTCGAGAGGACGTGGTTGTCGCCCTTCTTGCCGCCGCTCTTCTTGCCCGGCCAGTCGTCGGGCCGCGAGATCGGCTTCGGCACATGGGGCACGAGCCGCTGCGGCGTGATGCCATTGCCGTTGATGCCGGGCTGACCGACGGCGATCGGTGCCTGCGTCGCGTTCGCCGCACCCTCGTCGAACTGGTTGGAGATCCGTTGGGCATGCGCCGGACGGGCCGCGAAGAAGACCGCGAAAAAAGCCACGGCAGCCATGACCCGCGGACGGGTTCTATGGGGGCGAACGCCCGGCTGGTTCATGCGCGACGTCTCTCGAGGGGCGGGGACTATAGGACTCGTGCCTTCCAGGTCGCAAGACCGTCTCCAGCGTTGAGACTGCGGTTTTCAGGCTCCGGGACCGAACATCGACGGGAGTTCGCCGCCGGCTCGTCGCCGGCCTGGGCACGCCGCTAGGCAATGCCACCCCACGACGCTACGGTTACCCGTTCAACCTGTAGCAACGCGCCGCGAACCGGTAGCCGAGAAGGCCGAAGCCGTGGACTCCAGACCGCACGCCCAGGCATCGACGTTGCGGGATCCTCCGACCAACTGGTCGGTGGGCCTGTTGCGGGGTGCGTCGCTCGACGCCCTGACGGCACCGTCGGGCATCGTCAATCCGATCGTCAGCGAACACGAACTCGCCGAGTGCGGCGGCACGATGGCGGCGGATCCCTTCGCCATCCTCGTCGACGGCGTCTGGCATCTGTTCTTCGAAATGACCAGACGCGGCTCGGCGGACGCCGTGATCGGCTGCGCCAGGAGTAGCGATCTGCTTTCGTGGCAGATCCTCGGCACGGTGCTCGAAACCGGGCATCACCTCTCCTACCCCTTCGTCTTCGAACATGGGGGCGAGATCTTCATGATGCCGGAATCAAAGCGTGCTCGAAACGTCACCATCTACCGGGCCGTGGACTTTCCCCACCGCTGGGAGCCCGCGCGCACCATCCTGCACGGCCGCTACTTCGACGCTTCCATGGTTCACCATGAAGGAAGATTCTGGCTGTTCGTCGGCTGGCTGTCGTATTCCTTGCGGCTCTTCCACGCCGACCATCCGCTCGGACCGTGGCGGCCGCACGCCTGGCCGTGCATCCGGGGCTATGCGCCCGGTGCGGCGCGACCCGGCGGCCGGCCGATCGTTCTCGACGGCAGGCTCATCCGTTTCGCCCAGGACAATGTCGCGCACTACGGCCACCGCCTGCGGGCCTGGCATGTGACGACGATTTCGCCCCGCTGGTTCGCCGAGCGCCCGCTGTTCGACTTTCCGATTCTGCAGCCTTCCGGAGGTGGCTGGAACGGCAGGTGCATGCATCATCTCGACCCGCACAGCAGGCCGGATGGATCGATCGTGGCCTTCGTCGACGGGTGTCCGTGATCGGGAACGGGCGCGGCTGCTCAGATTCGCGAGAGAAAGTCGTACGTGTGCCGATTGCGGCTCCCCGGCACCTCGTGCCGCGCGACCCCGAACGGTGACGCGGCAGGCTCGAAACCGTCGAAGATCGCGAGGCGATCGATCCCCAAGGGGTCCTGTTCAGGCACGTTGTTCCACCCGAAGAGCAGCAGGCCGCGCGGGCGCAGCACCCTCCGAAAGCCGCGGATGCTGCGCTCGAGACCGTCCCAGTCGTCGAGGCCAAACCCGTAGACGCCGTTGCAGATCACGGCGTCGAGATGGCCGGCCGGGAAATGGTCCGCCACGCGCTCGCACGTGTCGACGATGTGCCGCGTGCCGCCGAAACGAGCGAGCGTCGGATCGAACTCCATGGTCCAGAATTCACGCGACCGGAACAGCCACGGGTAGTGCTGGGTGTACCACGCGCATCCGACGAACAAGAGCCTGCCGAACGCCTCGTGCTCGAGCAGATAGGGGAAAATCGTGCGCTCGAGCACGATCCTGTCGGAGCGCAGCCTGCGGATATCGAGACCCACCCGGATCAGCCGTCCGTGAGCCGACGACTTGAGCGACTGCAATGTCCGCTTGATCATGGAGGGGTGCGGGAGGCCGGGGTGGACTGAGCGGTCGGGGAGGGTAGGGCAAGGCCGTCGACCGATCAATGGCGGAATCCCGGTTGCAAGCCGGCGCTGGAACACGTATCGACCGCCGCGCCGGAGAAATTGCATGAGGAAAGTGCTGGTCGCGCATGCCCCGCGGCTCCTGGTCGACGAACTCATTCGACGCGGCCACAGGCTGTGCGTGGCCCACGCGGTCGGCGAGGCCCCGCGCCCGTGTGCAGCTGCGGAAGGGAGCGAATTCGTGCCGTTTCCCCGGCGGCCAAAGGTGGATCCGCGGGCGATCCGTGACATGCGTCGGCTGGTGCTGCGGCATCGCCCTGAGATCGTCCACGCATTTTCTCCCAGATCCCTGGCCGCGGCGACTCTCGGCACGATCGGCCTCCGATCCGCGCCGCTGATCGTCTCGTTTCGCGGCATCGCCACGTCACCACGTCGCATCGACCTGGGCGATCTGATCACGTATCTCTGGCCTCGGGTGCAGGCCCACGCCTGCGAGTCCGCGGCGGTGGCGGACGGTCTGATCCGGGCGGGCATCGATGCCCGCGACTGCCACGTCATCTACAACTGCATCGATACCCTTGCGGTCGGACGGGAAGATCGCAACGCGATCAGGGATCGCTTGGGCCTACCCCGCGATGCGTTCGTGATCGGAACCATTGCCAACATCCGGCCGGTGAAGGGAATCGATGTTCTCCTGCGCGCCGCCCTGGAGTGCCGCGATCTCGAGGATCTCCACGTGGTCCTGGTGGGTTCGATCCGCGACAGGGTCGTGGCGAGACTGTTGCGTGATCCACGGTGGAATGGGCGGCTGCACGTCACGGGCTTCCTGCCCGACGGCGGTGGCATCGCCTCCGGATTCGATCTGTTCGTCATGCCGTCCCGCCAGGAGGCCCTCTGCCGCGCTCTCCTGGAGGCGATGAACGTCGGGGCGTGTCCGGTGGTCAGCGACGCCGGTGGCATGAAAGAGGTCGTGCGGCACGAACGCGAGGGATTGGTCGTTCCCCGTGAAGACGTGGGGGCGTTGGTCGCTTCGATCCGACGCCTCCATGGCAGCCGCGATCTGATCGGGGCGTTCGGCGCCGCGGCACGGGTGCGGGTGCGGTCCATGTGCACGCCGGCCGCCGTGGCGGAGCGGGTGGAGCGACTCTACGACTCGCTCCAGGGGTGCTCAGCCCCCCCCGATCCTCCAGTGTGACGAGGGGCCGGACTGCGGCGGCCGTGGGCTCATGCCCCGGGCGTTGGCTGCCGAAATCAGAGGGGGCGGAGGTTTCCCGCACCCTCTCGGACACCCCGGTATGGAATCGATTCGGGCTCGCGTGGTGCTCGATCTCGAGCGGCTCAAGCACGTCAACTGCGGAGTAGGCCGCTTCTGCCTCGACCTCGCGAGGGCGCTGCTCGACCCCCGCCGCCGTCGCACGGCCGACCAAGTCATCGACCCGGTGCTCTTCGCGCCGCCGGAAGCGACAGCCCACCTCGAGCCCTTGGTGTCGGCTTTGCGGGTGCGGCGGATGTCGGTTTCGTCATTTCGCAAGGAGTCGATCGTGCGCTGGTTGAGGCCGCTCGTCCGGCCGTTCCTGCCGGCGCCACGCATCGACGTGTGGCACACGACGCACCAGCTTTCGAAATACATGCCGGTCGATCCTCGCGTGCCGGTGGTGCTCACGATCCACGACCTCAATTTTCTACACGACGCCGAGCATGCCGGAGACCCGGCCCGGATCGAGCGGAAGCTGGCCGGAATCCAGAACAAGATCGACCGGGCGTCGGCGATCACCACCGTATCCCGCTTCACCGCCGACGACGTGAGAAGCCACCTCGACGTGGCCGACAAGCCGATCCACGTGATCCCGAACGGTCTTTCGTCGCCGCCGTCGGCCTCGACCGTCCGTCCACGGTTCCTGCCCCCAGGGCGGTTCCTGCTCACGGTGGGCAACTGCGTGCCGCACAAGAATTTCCACGTCTTGCTGGGACTCATATCCCGCCTGCCGGATCGCCGCCTCGTGATTGCCGGCAAGAAGGCGACGCCGTATGGAGGGCATCTTGAACGGGAAATCGTCCGGCAAGGGTTGCAGGATCGCGTGATCATGCCTGGCGAGGTGAGCGACGGCGACCGGCAATGGCTCTACGAGAATTGCGAGGCGTTTCTCTTTCCCTCGCTGGCCGAGGGCTTCGGATTTCCGGTGCTCGAGGCGATGCAGGCCGGCAAGCCCGTGTTTTGCTCGCGGCGGACGAGTCTCCCGGAGGTCGTCGGCGAGGACGCCTTCTACTTCGACTCGTTCGAGTCGGATGCGATGTTCGATGTCTGCCGACGCGGACTCGAGGAGTCGCGGGTGGCGATCGACTTTTCATCCCGGTTGAAGACTCGTGCCGCCCGCTACAGTTGGGAAGCATCCGCCCAAGGATACGCGCGGGTGTACGGTCAGCTGGTCGGCTCCTGACGTGCGGTTCCCTTCCCCACCTCCAACAGCGCCCGCACGCTGGCGATGAGTGAGTGCGGATCGGCGAGCGTTTCGGCGCGGAGCGGTACGACGGCCGTCTTTTGGTCCACGACCCGCACCACGCGGCCCTTCTTCGCTGCCGCCATCCGCAGGCGGTCGATCCGCTCCCGGTCGTGATGGCCGATGACGATCATGCCCGGATGCATCTTGATCGCGTCGATGCCGTACGCCGCCGCCGCCACCCGCAGCCGAGCCGTGTCGAGCAGCCGCTCTGCCTCCGGCGGCAGCGGCCCGAAGCGGTCGGCGAGTTCCGCGGCGAGGTCGTCGATCTGCGGCGGCTCCGTGGCCCGCGAGAGCCGCCGGTAGACGTCGATCTTCGTGCGGATGTCGGAGATGTAGTCGCGGGGCAGCCAGGCCTCTCCAGGCAGATCGATCGTCACCTGCGGTGGTTCGGCCGGCGGCAGCGCCTTCAGCCCACGCACCGCCTGTTCGAGGAGCCGACAGTAGAGTTCGTAGCCCACGGTGGCGATGTGGCCGCTCTGCTG
>CAZDTC010000158.1:0-5634 GCA_964508125.1 uncultured Candidatus Kuenenia sp. | reverse complement strand
CCACCGCCCAGGGCACGAACTCCGCCGCCACCTCGTCGGGCGTGCTGCCGATCGCGATGTCGACGTCGGCAAACGAATCCGGCGTGAGCTCCTCGACCGGGAGCGACCGGCCCGCGATCTCAAACGGCTTGCCGGCCGAGCGGGCCGAGGCCAGGAGCTTGATGCGCTTCGCCGGGAACTGCCGCTCGAGGAGCATCGTGACGATGATTCGGCCCACGGCGCCGGTGGCGCCCACGACTGCCAGCGTATCGATCATGCGATTCTTTCGGAGGTGGAGGAACGAAGGAGCAGAGCCCGAAACGTATCGGCCGGGATGAACGCGAGGTTTGCCGCGAGCATCGCCAGGCCAAACTCCATCATGCCCATCGCGAGCCCGATTCCCAAGTGGACCGGTGCCGCCATCGCCAGAACCGCCGGCCGCGTGAGCCGGGGCCAGACGAGGGCCGCGTAGCCGACCTCCCACCACAGGGTGGCGAGCGTGAGGGCGTTGACCAGGAGCGGGTGCCGGGCGAGGCCCGTGAGATCGAGCGTGCGGTATTGGCCGTTCGCGATCGCGCCCCACAGCGCCGTGCCTTCCCACCAGCTCGCCCCCAGGAGCTTGCCGCAGCCGGAGAACAGGTAGACCGCGCACAGATGCACCTGCAGGAGCCGCAGGGCCACGTTGGCCCGCACGCTCGGCCGCGGATCGCCCCGGCCGAGGGCAGCGTCGAGCGACAGCACGGCGCCGGATGGGCCGACGAGGAGCGGCACGAGCAGCAGCCCGAGCGTATCGTCGAGGCCAAACGTGTTGAGCGGCGCGCGATTGGCCGCGCTCACGAGCCCGACGAGCGACACGAGGGCGGCCAGCGGCGTTATCAGGCCGAGCGTGAGGCACACCGCGGCCACGAGCCAGGCCGCAGTGAGCAGCCGGATCGCCGCCGATGATCCGAGTGAAAAATACCAGCTCCACTGCCAGGGCTGGTCGTTCATCCGCCACACATCGTGCGGGGCGAGCCAGGCGTCGTCGCCGAAAAACGCCGGGGCGTCGAGGAGCCACACCGCGGCCGACCACGCGAGGATCGCCCCCGTGCAGATCCGCACCACAGCCAGCGGCAGCGGATCGGCGGCGGTAAACCAAAACGCATTCCAGCCGGCCAGCCACTCGGCACACCAGCCCCGGCGCGGCTTCGATCCGGGCATGGAGAGCGCCGCCGTCATGGCTGAGCGCCTCCGGCGCGGGCGAAAGTGCCGAGCGGAATCACGATGTCGGCCATCGGATCGGCCCCGCCGACGCTCGGGACCGCGCTTCCCTGCTCCACTGCGATCAGGTCTTCGGGGGTGGGCAGGTAGTGCTCCACGAGCGTGAGCTCCACGCGCACGCCCTCGTGCCGGGCGAGGAGTTGCCCCGCTACATCCTTCACGAGCGGCAGCCAGTCGGCCCGCGCGTCGCGCCGCACTTCCGCAGGTGCGTCGGACGGAGGCACGAGCGGCGCGAGCTTCTCGGGGATCATGAACCGGCGGTGGTAGAGGAGGCGGGGGCGGTCAGCCTCGCGGTCGGGGATCGTGCCCGAGAACCGGGACCCGTCGGCCCGTTCCAGCGTGTAGCGGAGGGAATGGCCGGGTCCGGGGTCGGGGGCGAAGAACCGGTAGCCGTGGCCGAGATACAGCGCGCCGACGAGCGGGCGAAACGGCTGCAAGAGAAGGTTGGCGAGATCGCTCGCCGGCGGCGGCCCGGCCAGCGGCGGCAGGATCACTGCGGCGAGGTACACCGCGATCAGCGTTGAGGCGGCCGCGCGGGCGACGGGGGTCCAGCAGATCTGGACTGTATGTGGATGGGCTTCGGGCGTGTGGGCTTGGGGGGGCATTGGCGGCTCTCCCCTCACTCTACCATCGCGCAAAAAAACTCCCGCGCGGCACGCGGCCGCGCGGGAGTGTTCGGGCCTCGGGCTTGGGCGTCCGAGGCCGCTTGGTCTTCAGATCCCTGGCCTCAGCGGATCGACGCGGTGGCGTCGACGGCAGCCGTACGGCTCTCGGTCGGATCGAGCGACAGCTCGACCGTCGCGCCCGCGGCGAGGTCGATCGTCTTCACGATCGAGTGCTCACGGCCGTCGACGACGTGCGTCACCCGCACCTCGTAGTTCTTCCAGGCCTGCCCCTCGCGGAGCGTCGTCGTCTCGAACAGGCGGGTGGCGCCCTGCGACGACGTCTCGTTGCCCGCGAGCCACACCTTCGCGTCGGCGGGCACGCGGAGCGTGAGGCTCGTCTTCGGGGCCTGGGCCTTGGCCGGCGTCACCGCCGTGGCCGCACCGCCGAAGTCGATCGTCTTCCGCACGCCGCCGGCGAGGGACACGACCTTTGTCTCCTCGTGCGGCACGCCGTCGCGATCGACGACCATCCGCACGACGTACTCATAGTCCTTGCCGGACGCGAGCCCCCGCGACACGTAGCGCCGCAGGCTGCCGGTGGCGGCCGTCTTCGAGCCGTTGACGAAGATCTTCGCATCGGCCGGCACCGCAACGACCAGCAGGGCCGAATCGGCCGGGATCGCCGTCGAATCGGTGACCGCCGGACGCGGCGTCGAGATGACTTCGCCGCTCGCAGCCGGAGCGGCGTCGATCACGCGATACGACTCCACGGGCATGCTGCTCGACATGCCGGAGATCGACGAGTAGCCGCTCGAATAGGCTGCCGACGAATATCCGCCGTACGACCCATACGAGCCGCCGCCGCCATACGAGCCGCCACCGTAGGAACCGCCGGAATACGAACCGCCCGACGAACCGCCCGACGAGCCGCCGTATGAGCCGCCGCTCGACCCACCGGACGAGCCGCCCGAGGAGCCGTGGCTCGAATGACGATAGGCCCGCATCGCGCGACGGTGGGCATGGTGCGAGCCCCAGCTGCCGTAGCTGCCAGAGGAACCGTAGCTGCCGCCCGACGAACCGCCCGACGAGCCGGCGGAGACATAGCCGCCCGAGCTTCCACCGGACGAACCGCCCGAGGATCCGCCGGACGAACCACCGGAGCTGCCGCCCGACGACCCGTGGCCGCGGTAGCGATGGTTCCAGCCGGCGTGGGCATCGCACGCCAACGCGACGACGGCCACGACCGTGACAATGCCCACAATTCCTGCCCAGCGACGCTTCGCCACCATCTGAGTCGTTCTCCGAAGAAAGGTTGGTCCGGCGGCGGCGCGACCATTCCCAAACCGGTTTTGGGAATGCCGCAGCCGTCGCAAGCCCCAAGGATAGTTGGGGGCTTGGGCAAATCAAGCAAGACGCAACGACTGCGGTGGCTTTGCGGCTCGGCTGCCGCATCCGCCGGAAAAGATGAAAACCCTTGTTTCCGGCGATTTACCTGACAATCCCGCCGATCGACACGGCGTCGACCTCGATCTGGCCGGTGCCGCCAAGCATCCCCACCTGGAGGATGGCCTCGCGGGCCCAGGTGGGAACGGGAACTGTTCCCTGCACCTCTCTCCAGGGAAAAGTGCCTCCCCAAGGCCCTACGAACGCCCTGGCCGAGCGGCTCCGATCCTCGTCGAAAAACTTCACCACGAGGGCCGGCGCCTCGTCGGGGGCAAGCCCCACGCGCACTCCCTCCGCGCGGAGTTGCGCCTGCACGGTCAGCCGCGCCACCGTCCTTCCATCGACCGGAAATCCCTGAAACACCTGCGCTGGCCGGCCGGGATCGGTGTTCGTAAGCCGGAGATAGTGGCGGCCCTCGGGCGCATCGCCGGCCTCCACGAGTTCCATCTGCCGGCCGTAATACCATGCCGTGGGCACTGTCGAATCCGGCAGCAGTGTTTCAAAGCCCCCGTTGTCGATCGCCGGCCGCGAAGCGTCGGGCTGCACTTTCCTCCCCTGCTCCGCGGTGCCCGTCATCGGCACGAACAGGCTCGGCACGAGCGCCTCCCGCTCGAGCCGCCCTTCGCGCTTCGTGAGCAAGACGAGCGTCTGGTCGTAGCGCTCGCCGACGGGGATCACCATCCGGCCCCCTTCGGCAAGCTGCTCGACGAGCGGCCGCGGCACGTCTTCCGGAGAACATGTCACGATGATCTTGTCGAAGGGCGCATGCTCCGGCCAGCCGCGAAAGCCGTCGCCGATCTTCGTGACCACGTTCTTGTAACCGAGCCGGGCGAGCGTCTTGGCCGCCCTCTCACCGAGCTTTTCGTTGATCTCGATCGAGTAGACAGTGTGCACAAGCGGCGCCAGCACCGCCGCCTGGTAGCCGCTGCCGGTGCCGATCTCGAGCACCTTGTCGTTCGGCTTGGGCTCGAGCTGCTCCGTCATGTAGGCGACCACGAACGGACCTGAAATCGTCTGCGCCTCGCCGATCGGCAGCGACATGTCGAAGTAGGCGAGGTTGCGCTGCGGCCCGGGCACGAACTCGTGCCGCGGCGTCGCCCGCATGGCCGCCAGCACGCGCTCGTCGCTGACGCCGCCGGCAGCGATGTCGTCGCGCACCATGCGCTCGCGGGCCACCTCGAAGGGATCGGGCTTCTGCCGTGCAGGTGGCTGCGCTGGGGCCATGGGGGCCGCGAAGACCACCGCCAGGCACAGCCAGCACGCGACCGCCCGATTCATCGCCGTCACTTCTCCGCCGGCAGGATCTTCACCAGCTCGATCTCGAAAATCAGCACTTCGTTGGGCTCGATCACGGGCGGCGAGCCCTCCTCGCCGTAGCCGAGTTCCGGGGGCACGTAGAGCCGCCACTTGGAGCCCACCCCCATGAGCGGCAGCGCCTCCTGCCAGCCCGGCACGACGCCGCGCAGCGGAAACGTGGCCGGCTCACCCGCGGGATCGGTGGCGTCGAACTCGCCGCCGTCGACGTGCGTGCCGCGGTAGTGCGTGGACACCGTGTCGTCGGCCGTGGGCCGCGGCCCCTCCCCTGCCCTGAGCACCTCATACTGCAGGCCGCTCGGCAGCGTCTTCACCCCCTGCTTCGTGGCGTTCGTCTTCATGAATTCTGCCGCCTTCGCCTTGTTGGCCTTGGCCACCTCGACCATCCGGGCGGCGAACTCGCGCTCCCGTTCGCGCATGCGCGTCTCGAAGCGTTCGAGCGCGGCGGAGATCGTCTTCTCGTCGAGCCGTGGCTTCGCGCCGATCGCCGCGTCGGCCAGGCCGCGGGCGAGCGCCGCGGGGTCGAGCGGCGCCTGCTGCGCCCGAAAGTCGGCGGCGATCCGCGAGCCGATCCTGAGACCGAGGGCATAGCCGAGTTGCGCCTCAGGCGTGTCGAGCCTGGGGGCCTCATCGGCCCGCGCGGCGGCCGGCGGAGCGATCACTTCGGCCGGCTGGGCAAGCACGTTCGACGTCCATGCACACACCACGCACAGCCAACTCCACCGCACTCTCATCACTTTTGCCTCCGGAAAGATCACGCGGAAGTTTATCCACAACGTGGGGCGACCGTCTCGGTCGCCTCATTCATGGCAAGCGAGACGCTTGCCCCACGGGCCTACTCTTTGCCGAGCTTGCCTTTCGTGAGCTCGAGGAAGGCCGTTTCGAGATTCACCTCCGACTCACGCATGGACAAAAGCTTGTGGCCCTCGGCGACGAGCCGGGCGGCGAGCGGCGAGGCGTCGGGCACGCCCTCCGCGAGCGTCACGAGCACCTCGCCGTCGCGGATGGCCACGGCGGATGCCTCCGGGGCCTT
>CAZDTC010000157.1:0-5667 GCA_964508125.1 uncultured Candidatus Kuenenia sp. | reverse complement strand
GCAACCGTCTCGGTTGCCAACCCGGCCCCGACTCCCGGCAAGCGGGACGCTTGCCCCACGTGGGGCGACCGTCCCGGTCGCCAGGGGCCCCGCCCGACGGACTCACATGGCAAGCGGGACGCTTGCCCCACGGGCTGAAGCCTGTCCTACGTCGCGAAGTCGAGGCCGGTGAGGGTGCCGGTGGAGGAGGCGAAGCGGTCGGTCTCCAGGCCGAGGCGCTGGAGCATGCTCACGTGGAGATTCGCGAGCGGCGGATGGTTGGCCGGGTCGAAGGCGAGGTGGCCGGCGTGGCGGAAGCCGCCGCCGGCGAGGAGGATCGGCAGATTCGTGTTGGAGTGGCTGTTGGCGTTGCCCATGCAGGAGCCGTAGAGCACCATCGTGTGGTCGAGGAGCGTTTCGCCCCCTTCGCGCACGCCGTCCAAGGCGGCGAGCAGGTCGGAGAGCGCGGTGAACTGGGCCTCCTCGAGCGTTTTGAGTTCGGCGATCATCTCGGGGCGGTTGCCGTGGTGGGTGAGCGAGTGGGGCTCGTGGGCTACGCCCGGTGCCCGCGGCACCCACACCGCTGGGTTCACGAACAGCGTCGCCACGCGCGTGGAGTCGGTCTCGAAGGCGAGCCGGATCAGTTGGCCCATGAGCCCCAGCAGCGTGAACAGCTCCTGCTCGGGCTGCTCGGGTGGCGGTGGCAGCTTCGGCTTGGGCCGACGCCGGCGCTCCCACATCTCCGCCTTCTGCATTTGCGTCTCCACATCGCGGACCGA
The DNA here is from genome assembly GCA_964508125.1 of uncultured Candidatus Kuenenia sp. GTDB lineage: Bacteria > Planctomycetota > Planctomycetia > Pirellulales > UBA1268 > RGVT01. The sequence goes on along the minus strand of CAZDTC010000157.1, from coordinate 4,909 downwards.
CGTGAAGAACTGATCGAGCCGGGCCCGGTCGGCGGGCCCGAGCGTGCGGTCGAGCCGCTTCGCGGGGAGGGCGACGAAGTCGAGCACGCTCTGGCCCGTCTGGAGCGCGGCGATCCGCTCGGCCGTCTCGCGGGCATCGCCCTGGAGGAACATCCGCCGGTAGAGACGGGCCGGGCTCCGCTCGCCGGGGATCGACGCGCCCGAGCGGGTGAAGGAGAGGCTCGTGCTGCCGTGCGCGGCCACGGTGAGCGCGAGCGACGCGAAGCGGGTCTGCCCGCCGAGTGATGCGGCCGCCACCTGATCGAGCGAGACCGAGTTTTTGAAACTACCGCTCGCCGGATGCGGGGCGCCGGTGAGGAAGCAGATGTCGGCCGCGTGGCCGCCGTCGACGAGCGGGTGGGCGAGCCCGGAGAACACAGTCAGCCGGTCGCGAAAGGGCGCGAGTTTCTCGAGATAGGGCGAGGGCTCGTAGTCGCGGCCAGCTCCCTGCGGAAAAAAGTACTGCGGCAGGAGGCCCATCGTCGTTTCGATCGCGAGCAGCCGCCGGGGTGGGCCGGCCGTTGCGGCCCGAGCCGTGCCCGGCCTGGCGAGTGCTTCGAGCCAGGGCAGCGCGAGGGCCACGCCCGCGCCGCGCAGAAATGTTCGCCTCGTGCTGGGCGGCGACGCGTCGGGGCGTGTTGTGGGCAGAGGGTGTGTCATGGGTGGGTTTCCCGGAGATGGCTCACTGGTCGCGGAACAGGGGGCTCGCCACGACCTCGTGCACGAGCGAGCGCACGCCGTAGTCACGGGCGGCGGCCCGAGCGACGAGCGCGTCGAGGGCGGCGCGGTCGGCCGCGGTGACGTCGGCGCCGGTCGCATACACAACGAGCTGTCGGGCGAGCGCACTGGCGAGCCGCTCTGGGTCGGCGGCGAGGAGCTGCCGAAACTCCAAGAAGGATTCGAATCGCCGGCCATCGGCGAGCGTGCCCGAGGCGTCCACCGGCGCCCCCTCGGCAACCGTGCCTGCGGGCGCATCGGCCGGCAGGATCCGCTCACGTTCGCGCCAGCCGCCGATCACGTCAAAGTTTTCGAGAGCGAAGCCCGGCGGGTCGATCGCCGCGTGGCAGGCGGCGCACGAAGCATCGGCCGCGTGCAGTGCCAGTTGCTCTCGGATCGACACGGCCCCGCGCACGTCGGCGTCGACGGCCGGGATGTCGGGTGGCGGCGGCTCTGGCGGGTCGTCGAGCAGTTCGCGCAGCACCCAGGCGCCGCGCTTCACGGGGGAGGTGACGGTGCCGTTCGCCGTCACCTTGAGCACGCTCGCCTGGCCGAGCAGCCCGCCCCGCGGCGAGCCGGCTGGCAGGGCCACGCGGCGGAGCGCGGCGCCGTGGATCGGCCCGGAAGCCGGCTCGAAGCAATAGTGGCGGGCGAGCCGCTGGTTCACAACCGCGAAGTCGGCGTCGACGAGCGTCTTCACGGGCAGGTCTTCCGCGAGGAGCGTCGCGAAGAAGGCGCGCGTTTCGGAGAGCATCGCGTCGCGGAGCGCAGGGTCGAACTCGGGATAGAGCGTGGCGTCGGGCGTGGTGGCGTCGATCTCGCGCAGGTCGAGCCACTCGTCGAGGAAGTGTTCGACAAATCGGGCCGCCTTCGGGTCGTCGAGCAGCCGATCCACCTGGGTGCGCAGCACGGCGGGATCGCGGAGCTTGCCCCGCCGGGCGAGGGCGAGCAGCTCGTCATCGGGGAGCGAGTCCCAGAGAAACGACGCCAGTCGCGCTGCGAGGTGCCAATCGTCGAGCGGGCCCGGCGGCCCGCCGAGAAAGAGAAACTCGGGGGAGCAGAGCGCCGCCTGTTCCGCGGTGCGGAGCGCCTTCTCGATCGGGTCGCCCGCCTTCAGCCGCCGCTGCACGAGCGCGGTGTAGCTTGCGATCTCCGCCGCGGTGGCCGGGCGGCGAAAAGCGCGGGTGAGAAATGTGGCGAGCACCTGCTTCACGTCGGGCCGCATGCTCGTGCCGTAGAGGAGTTGATGCCCCGTGGGCGGCCACGAGTCGTGAAGGGGGCCTTCGATGTCGAGGTGGTCGAGGGCGATGCCCGGCCCCACGTAGGCGGCCGCTCTTCCCGGCCGCTCGTACACCCGCACCGGCGGGATTGATGCGGCGGTGAAGAGAAGTTGTTCACCGGCATTGAGCCACACGTCGAGCGTGTGCGTGCGCGGGGCGAGGGACGGGGCGTCGACGGTGCCGAGAAGCCGATCGTTGGCGTGGAGTGTGACGGCCTCGGGGGCCGGCAGCGGCTCGAGCATGCCCTTGTTCCAGTGAAAGCTCCATACGGAGACCGAGAGCAGGTAGCGGCCGGAACGCGGCGCCGTGAACCCGGTGAAGAACAGCGCGAAGTGGTCGTTCGATCCCTGCCGGCGAAGCACGCCCACGGAGTGCTTGTAGGGAAAAAGGCCGAGTCCTTCGTAGTGGGCGAGCTTGTGAGGCAGCGGGCCGCTCACGAGCGGCATGGCCGCGTCGTCGTAGCGGCCGCCCTTGAGAAACACGGCGTCCCCCTCGAGGAGTGCCAGTTTGAAGAAGTCTTGGTCGCCTGGCAGGAGCCGCTGGGCGATCGGCCGCGGCGGCGCTGGATCGCTCGCCGTGGCGGCCAGCAGGGCTGCACCTGCGGCGGCGTGCCAGGCGGCTACGTGCACCGGCGACACGTCGAGCGCATCGGCGCAGCGGTCAAAGCCGTGGGCCCGGCCGTCCTCTGGAAGCATGTCGCGCAGGGCGAGGCCCGGCAGGTCGAGCAGGTCGCGGAGCGAGTGCTCGTATTCGCGGCGCGTGAGCCGCCGCTTGGCCGCGCGGGCCGGCCGTGGCTCGGCATCGCCCGCACTGCGGTCGGCTGCCACGCCGGAAACCGCGACTGCGGCACACGCGCACAGCGTCGCCGCCCACATGCCCGCGCGCCATGGCGACATCACCGCCCCCCTGCTCCGCCCTCACCGTATTCGATCGGCTCGCGGGGGCGTCAGGGTCGCTCGCACCCGTTTCGGCCACTCCAGGCGGCACAGTCCCCGCAGCTTTTGGCATTCCACGCAGGCTGCGGTTCCGTTGCAGCTCGGCCGTTGCCGATAACGAAAAGCCTCGTGGAAGGCGTCTCTGCGGCCAACGTGTGGGTCGTGCTCGGCGGCGGGCATTCGACGACCCGGCGTGGGTCCGGGCCGGGGTGCGGCTGCCGGCAGGCCGAACTCATCCCCGCCCGGTGGACGATCCTCGACGTGCCGCCCGTGGCTGATCGCCGACCATCACGCGGTAGCGATCGTGCTGGGTATACTTCGGGCCCTCGCAAAGAGCCTCGCATGGCGGTCATTCATCTCCGTCGATGCATTTCGTCCATGGGCCCGCATGCTGCCGTGCGATATCGGCGGACGGTCCGCAGTGGCTTCACCCTCGTCGAACTGCTCGTCGTGATCGCGATTATTGGCGTGCTTGTCGGGCTCTTGCTGCCGGCGGTGCAGACGGTGCGCGAGTCGTCGCGTCGAACATCGTGCAGCAACAACATCAAACAGGTCGGGCTCGGCATCCAACTGTTCGTCGATGCGAAGCGCAGGCTCCCGCCGGGGTATGTATCGGGCTTCGATGCCACTGGCGCCGACACGGGGCCCGGCTGGGGGTGGGCTGCGTTCATCCTGCCGCACGTCGAGCAGGCAACGCTCGCACGCGCGATCGACGTCGCCCAGCCAATCGAGGCAGCGGCTTCGAGCGGAGGGCGGGAGGCGGTCGTCCCCACGTTTCTCTGTCCTTCCGATGCGGGGTCGAAGGCTGCCTTCGCGGTGGGCCCGCGCAATGGCTCGGGCGCACTGACGGCGACAACGTGCAAGGTTGGTCCGGCGAATTATGTCGGCTGCTTCGGCGTGGGTGAGCCGGGTGTCGATGGCGACGGAGTGTTTTTTCGCGGCAGCGATATCCGCCTGCGCGACGTCACCGATGGCCTCAGCCACACGCTGCTGGCCGGGGAGCGGTCGTTCCGCGAGGCGGCTTCCACGTGGGCGGGGGCGGTGACGGGGGCCCATCAGGTTCCCGAGCCGACGTGCCGGATGGGCCTGCAGGTGAACAATGCCTCGAACTTCGTGCTCGGTCACACGGGCGAGTCGTACGGCGGCCCGACCGGGCCGACGGAGATCAACAACTTCACTTCCACCCACTCTGGGGGATGCATGTTCGCCTTCGCCGACGGGCACGTGTCGTTTCTTGGGAGTTCGGTGGACTACGCCACGTACAAAGCCCTCTCGACACGGGCGAAGGGCGAGGCTGTTTCCGCGGAGGGCAAGTGATGATGGACCGGATTGCCAGGCTGACGGGCGCGACCTTCCTGCTGCTGGCCATGGCCAGCGGTTGCGGTCAGGCGAAGCAGGAGCTCACCTCGCTCCGGCTGGAGGATGTGCCGCCCGAACTCATGAAGATCGCCGGCGAACAACTGCCGGGCGTGAAGTTCGACACAGCCTTCCGAAAATCGAGCGGCACGATCGAAATTCGTGGAAAAGCGAAGAACGGCAAGATCCGCGAGGTTGACATCCGCCCCGACGGCACGGTCGAAGAAGTGGAGTGAGGTTTGCCGCCTCTGATCACGGTGGCCAAGGCGGTGCAGGCAGCAGTCGCTGGGAACCGTCAGCAGCCTTCTCTCGAAAAAGAATCAGCCGTATGGCCCGCGTGCTGCGTCACGCCTGCGTCTGGCAGCGCAACTGCGCCCGAGCCCTTCCCTTCAAGGGCCTTCCCGTCCTGGGGCTCATTCAGGCGGCGACGAGCGGCCGTAATTCGTCACGGTCGACGGCGGTTTGCCCCAACCATTCGAGCAGGGCGAAGAACCTGTCGGGATCGAACAGGCCAGGATCGGTGATTTCGACACCGATCGGTCGACCATCGGCGGCACGGTCAACGAGCAGCACGTCATCGAT
>CAZDTC010000156.1:0-5703 GCA_964508125.1 uncultured Candidatus Kuenenia sp. | reverse complement strand
AGGCCGAGGCGCTGCACCACCGTGCCCATGGCCCCGTCGAGGATCGCGATCCGGTTGCCGAGCAGGGAGTGGATATCGTGGCTGCGGGACGGGTGGGACGGCTGGGGCATAGGGGGGCTGGGGTGGTCGTTCGGGGGTCTGAAGGCCCTGCTCGCAGGGAGCACGATGCCATCATGATAGGCGACTGGGGGCTTCGGGCATATTGCGAAAACAGGTGGGTGAATCTTCAAGCCGGCTGATTTCGGGCGTCGATTCTCCAGACGCGGCGATCTCATGGAATCCGGCCCATGGCGGCACCGGTGCGATGGATGTTTTGGCCACATTTCCGACGGTGAGAGTGCCCGGTGCACCGGGGCTCAGGGAGGAATCCGTGTCATGCGCGACGGTCGTGCCGCGTCGATCGCGTTCGATCTGGTTCCTGGCCGTGATCGCCGCGTGCACGTGGACGGCAGCGTGGTTGCTCGAACGGCAGCCGGGCGCCGCGGGGCAGTCCGCGACCGTGGCCACGGCCGCAGCCGGTGATGGGGAGTCGGTGACGCGATGACCGTGGATCTCGTCGATCATGCGTTTCTGAGGCGGCTCGCCGAGTCGGCCGCTCCCGAGAAAGCCGCCGCACAGCCACAGCCCTTGATCGCAGCATGCCGCGAGCCGCCCGTCCTGCGCGAGCCGCCCGTCTTGGATGATCCTGTCGTGTCGGCGCTCCTGGTGGAATACCCGGAACAGTGGGCGCGGCTCGCTTCCCACGTCGAGGCTGCATGGGCGGCCGGCGAGCGGGTCGTCGCGGTGGCGGGGCGGACCCGCGGCGATGGTGTTTCCACCGTCGTTCGCGGGCTCGTGCATGTCCTGCAGCAGCGCGGCGTGGCGGTGTCGTGCCGCGATATCCATGCAGTCCGCGTCGGCACGGCCCCCGAATCCGTCGATGATGGCCGAGCCGTGCTGGTGGATGGCGGTGTCTGGTTTCCGCCCGGACCGGTGCACCGCGGTCGGCTCGTCCGGGCGGCTTTCGGCTGCCATGCGGCCGTGCTCGTGCGCCGGGCCAGCCGTTTCGCCTGCCCGGCCCACGCAGCGGCGCTCGGAGCGATCGGTATCCGCGTGCTCGGTGAAGTGGTCACGTTCGCCGACTCCCCGATGCAAGCAACGCTGGAATCAACATGACCGCCGACCACACCATCACGCCCACGCTCGGCCAGCAGGCCGCCGTCGCCCGGTTGGCTTACGCGCTCGAGTCACCGGCCGCAGTGGCGATCCTGTGCGGCCCGCCTGGGGTGGGGAAGTCGCTCGTGCTCGGTCGCCTCGCCGACGCCCGTTCGATCCACGGACGTCCGTGCCACCGCTGTGCCTGGCGGGATGGTGCGCCGATGATCCTCCCCGGCGTGGCGAGCGGCGACGCCATCCTGCTTGTCGACGACGCGCATGAGGCGACGGAGGAAGCGTTGGCCACGCTCGTGGAATCGTCACGCCGAACCCATCCGGCCGGCGGTATCGTGCTTGCCGGCGAAGGACGGCTGCTGACGCTCGTCGCCCGGGATTCGCGGATCGAGCAGGGGGTGATCCTCCGCGCGACACTCGGCCCGTTCACGCGCGCCGAGTCGACGCTGGCCGTGGCTGCGAGACTCCCGCCGGGCGGAAGCCCGGCGGAGCGAGATGCGCTCACGCAGGCGATCCACGATCTCGCCGCAGGCATCCCGGCACGGGTCGTGAGGCTCGCGGAACTCGTGCAGACCGTCGCAAGCGGGATGCCCTCGGGCCGACTCACTCCTGCCGATGTCGAGGCGGTGCACCGGCGGCTGACGCTCCAGGCGGCGTGAAGCCGGGCGTGCGTCAGGGAATCGTGGTCGCCGCCCGCTCGAGGTACGCGGCGACGGAGTCGGGCGGTGGTTCGGCGACGGAGTGCATTGGCCGCAGCGGCGAGAACGGGGTGGGATCGATGCTCGGCCGGGCATCGGTGATCAGGTCGGAGAGCAACACAGCCGTGCCCGTCGATTGATGGAGCCCGGCCCGGAAGTGACCCGTGGCGACGAACGCATTCGCAAGCCGGGGAAGCCGGCCGAGCGTGGGCAGGCCGTCGGTCGACCCTGGTCGCAGGCCCGCCCAGGCCTGTTCGACGACGGTCCCGGGCAGCGTTCCCAGGAGGCGTTGGGCGACGCCGAGCAGTCGATCGACGGCCTCCGGGGTTGTCGTGGCGGCGAACCCGGCATCCTCGATCGTCGAGCCGACGAGCAGGCGACCGTCGTCCCGCGGCACGAGGTAGTCGATGCCGAAGCTGACCACGTGGCCGAGGGTCTGGCGGGGCAGCCGCACAAGCACGATCTGGCCGCGGATCGGCCGGGTGTCGATCGCGAGGCCGAGCGGAGCGGCGATGGTGCCCGACCACGCTCCCGTGGCGAGGCAGTAGACGCCGCCGCGCACGACACCCGAATCGGTGACGACTCCCGCGACGGCACCATCACGCACGTCGACGCCGAGCACCTCGGCCACCGTGATCGTGACGCCCCGCCGGCGACAACTGGCCGCCAGCGCCTCGAGGTGGCGGGGCGGCCGGAGGCTCATCTCATCAGGGAGAAGAAACCCGGCGCGGATGCCCCCTGCCTCGACTCCCGGCGCGAGTGCCGGCTCATGCGCGAGAATGTCGGTGGCCGTGAGCCGGGCGCAACGTGCACCCCGCCGCCGCCACGAGTCGGCGGCCATCTCGAGCCGACGGAGGCCCGCGTCGCTGGCCGCCACGTGCAGGCCGCCACAGCGACGCAGCTCGTTGTCGATCCCTGTCTCCGCGAGCAGTTCCTCAGCCCAGGTGCGGTGCAGCGCTGCGCTCCACGCGGTGAGTCGGTCGCCGGGAGACGCATCCGCGCCAGCGGGCGCCGGCGGAAAAATCCCTGCTGCGGCCCACGAAGCGGTGTCGCGGCCGAGCGCCCGAGAAAGCACCTGCACCCGCGCGCCACGGCCGGCGAGTTCGCGCGCGATCGAGAGGCCGATCACACCGCCGCCGATGATCACGCAATCAGTCATGGGCTCTGGCGGTCGGGAGGCGTCAGGCGTTGGTGGGAACAGTGGGCGCGTCGGCGATGTTCACCCACACGTGCACGTGCGGTGCGCCGCGGAAGTGCCAGACGAACGCCGGGCCCTCGAGCCGCCAGTTGTCCCAGACGCCGTCGGCGCCGATGTCGCCCTGCTTGTAAAACGCGAGATGGCAGCGCTCGAGGCCCCCCTGCTTCGAGAGGCAGGTGCGGGCCTCGTTTCGATCGACGGTGCGATACGGCTCGAGGAGCATGCCGACCACCCGCTCGAGTTCCGCCCGCTGATCGGGCGCGAGGTCCGTCACCGGGATGCCGGCCGCGCCGCCCTGCTCACCCCGGAAGCCGATCGCGTTTTCCCGCGGTAACGTGTCGACGAGCGCGAGCGCCCGCTGCCGGCCGTCGAGCATCTCATAGACGCCGTTGGCGGCGACGGCCTGCGGCCAGAACACGTTGCCGGGATGCGTTCGCTCCTCCTCGCCGCCGCCGTTGTCGTGGCCGTAGAAGATCGGACCGCCAAACGCTACGTGCTCGGCCGAGTCGCCGTCGCAGCGGAGCGTCATATGGCGGCCCGTGAGCAGAAACTGAAACGTGCCGCTGCCGGGCTCGCCGATGAGGGCGATCGACTGGTCGTGGCCGAAGCCGCCGGTGTCGTCTTCGAGCTGCTTGTCGAACCGGGCGTGCCAGTCGGGCTCGATGAGGCTCTCGAAGATGTCTCGAACGAGTTGCTGCTGGTCCCGCGTGAAGAAGTCGCTCTTCACCGCGGGCTCGGTGGCATTCCAGTTGTTGCCCACGCGCGTGCGGAGCAGGCCGAACCTCGGATGGGAAAAATCCCACGGGAAGCACACCTTGGCCCGCTGGGCGGGTGTGAGCGACGCATGGAGCGTCTGGGCGAGCGTTTCGGCCGAGGGGGCAGCCTCCGCCCCGCGCACTGCACGGGGGCTTCGCGTCAAAAGAGCGGATGCCGTCGCGGCGGTCGCTGCGAGGAGACTTCGCCGGGTGAGACGGCGGCTACGTCGAAGCATGGGAGGCTCTCCGGGAACTTTGCGTTTCAGACTACGCCATCCTGCCGGACCCTGCCATGCGCCGGCGTCGCGCGCCCGGGCGGTTCTGGCACGCGGGGCAGAAAAACGTGGCCCGCTGGGCCTGCACGATGCGCACGATCGACGTGCCGCAGGCGGCGCACGGCGCGCCCTCGAGCCCGTACACCCGATGTTCGTGCTGGAATCGGCCCGCCCGGTTGTCGGCCGTGCGGTAGGTCTCGTCGCCGATCGAAGAGCCCTCGAGCCGCACCGCCTCGGCAAGCAATTGCCGCGTGGCCGTGGCGATCCGCTCCCACGCGTCGCGGGCCAGCCGGCGGCACGGCGTGCGCGGATCGATGCCCACGCGAAACAGGATCTCCGCGGCGTAGATGTTGCCGATGCCCGCGACGGCCCGCTGGTCGAGGAGCGCCACCTTCACCGCGCGGCGAGACGCTTTGAGGCGATCGACGAGATCGTCGCCCGTGATGTGCAGTCCGTCCGGGCCGAGCTTCGCGGGGCCGCACGCCGCCTCGAGCCCGGCCCGGTCATGAAGCCGGATCGTGCCCAGGCCGCGCCGGTCCCAGAACAGGATGCGGGTTGGCTTTCCACGGCGGCGCGATGGCTGGAGATGCAGGACGAGCCGCACGTGCTCCGGCGATGGTGGGTCGGTGACGAGCATCAGCCCGGTCATGCGGGGCTCGATCGCCAGCCAGCGGGTATCGGCGCGAGCGGTGCCCGCGAGTTCCAGCACGATCCGTTTGCCGCGCCGGAGCACCGCGGCGATCGTGCGGCCTGCGAGCCGTGGTCCGAGCACGGTCGGCCGGGGCCGGACCGAGAGCGGCCGCACACGGCTTCGGGGGAACTCGGCCACGATGATCCGCGCCCCCGCGACGCCGGCAAGGCCGCGGCACATCGTCTCGACCTCGGGAAGTTCGGGCATCGGGAGTGGCCTGGATGGTGGCGTGGAACCATCAGGCTACAATCGGTGCAGTTCCCCGTGCATGCCCCGGCCAGTTGACCGGCCCGGCCGACCGATCCAGATCCCCGTTTCAGGATTCGCCCGATGCCCGCCGCTCCTGCGCTCTCCAGCGTTCCTGATGCCCTCGGCCGTTTCGGGAGATTTGGCGGCCGCTACGTGCCCGAAACGCTCTCCGCCGCGCTCGATCAACTCGAACGGGAGTATGCCAAGGCCCAGGCCGACCCGGCGTTCCAGGCCGAACTCGACGGCCTGCTCTCGGCGTTCGTCGGCCGGCCCACTCCCCTGCTCTTCGCCAAGCGGCTCACGGAATATGCCGGCGGAGCCCAGATCTATTTCAAGCGCGAGGACTTGAGCCACACCGGCGCCCACAAGATCAACAACACGCTTGGCCAGGGGTTGCTCGCGATTCGGATGGGCAAGCGGCGGATCATCGCCGAGACCGGTGCCGGCCAGCACGGCGTGGCCACGGCCACGGCCTGCGCCCGGTTTGGCTTGGAGTGCGTCGTGTACATGGGCGCTGAGGACGTGCGCCGCCAGGCGCCGAACGTCCGCAACATGCGGTTCATGGGGGCCGAGGTGCGGCCCGTGGAAAGCGGCTCACGCACGCTCCGCGATGCGATCAACGAGGCCATGCGCGACTGGATGGGCTCCGTCGAGACGACCCACTACATCATCGGCTCCGTCGTCGGCC
>CAZDTC010000155.1:0-5717 GCA_964508125.1 uncultured Candidatus Kuenenia sp. | reverse complement strand
CATGCCCCACAACCCGCAGCGCGACTACTACGAGGTTTTGGGCGTCGAGCGCTCCGCGTCGAAGTCCCAGATCACCGAGTCGTATCGCCGGCTGGCGATCCGGTTTCACCCCGACAAGAATCCGGGCGACCAGGAGGCGGCCAATCGCTTCAAGGAGGCGGCCCGCGCGTTCGAGGTGCTCTCCGACGAGACCCTCCGGGCCCGCTACGACCGCTACGGCCATGCGGGCCTCCAGGGCGGCCCCACCCACGACTTCAACGATATCGGCGACATCTTCGAAGCCTTCGGCGACATGTTCGGCGGCGGGATTTTCGGCGGCGGTCGCCGGGGCAACCGGCCGCGAAAGGGCCGCGACGTGTTTGCGAGCGTGTCGATGACGCTCGTCGAGGCTGCCCGCGGCGCCACGAAGCCGGTGGAGTTCACGCGGCACGAGGCCTGCGCCGCCTGCGACGGCAGCGGGGCCAAGAAGGGCACGCAACCCGTGGCCTGCGACTACTGCGCGGGCCAGGGACAGGTGATCCAGACGGCCGGCGTGTTTCGGCTCCAAACCACCTGCCCCGCCTGCCAGGGCGCCGGGAAGGTGATCCGCGAGAAGTGCACCGAGTGCGGCGGCGAGGGGCTCACCGAGGAGCATGTCGAGCGCCGCGTCACGATCCCGGCGGGCGTCGACAACGACGTGCGCGTGCGGCTCGCCGGCGAGGGGGAGCCGGGCGGCAACGGCGGCCCGCCCGGCGACTGCTACTGCATGATCGAGATCGAGGAGCATCCCTTCCTCAAGCGCGACGGCCGCGACCTGCACTGCGAGGTGCCGATCACGTTCAGCCAGGCGGCCCTCGGCACCACCGTCGACGTGCCCACGCTCGACGGCCCCAGGCCGCTCGAGATCAAGCGCGGCACGCAGGCGGGCGAGGTGATCCGCGTGCGCGGGCTCGGAATGCCGGAGGTGCGCGGCCGGGGGATCGGCGATCTTCACGTGCACGTGCACGTCGAGGTGCCGAAGACGCTGTCGGCGAAATCGGAGCAGTTGCTCCGCGAGCTCGCAGAAGAGGAGCACAAGGCCGTGAGCCCGAAACGCTCGAATTTTTTCAGCCGGCTGGCGGAGTATTTCCAGCCACACGAAGATGATGTGAAGAAAACCTGACGATATCCGCACACCATTCGAGACCGGAGACCGCCCGATGACCGCGCCCGACGATGATGCCGCCGTCCAGTCGGAAGAGTCCCATGCCGCAACCGAGCCGACGCAGTCGCTCGAGGCGCAGGGAAAGGACGCCGAAGACCGCGTGCTGCGCATCCAGGCCGAGCTCGAGAATTTTCGCAAGCGGTCGCGCCGCGAATATGAAGACGCGCAGCGGTATCGCGAGATCGACCTGCTCCGCGACCTTCTGCCCGTGCTCGACAACGTGCTGCGGGCGATCGAGGCGGCCGAGAAGACAGCCGACGTCGAGAGCCTCAAGGCGGGCTTCAAGATGACCGCCCAGCAAATCGAGAAGGTGCTCGATGCCCACGGGTGCAAGACGATCGAGACGATCGGCGAGTCGTTCGACCCGGCGGTGCACGACGCGATCCTGCAGCAGGCCGTGCCCGACGCCGCCCCGGGCACGATCGTCGGCGTCGCGAGCCGCGGCTATCGCCTCCACGACCGCGTCGTGCGGCCCGCCCAGGTGATCGTCGCCAAACAGGAGTAGAGCAATGCCCACGTACGACTATGTGTGCGATGGCTGCGGCCACGCGTTCGAACTCTTCCAGTCGATGACCGACGGCGTGAAGAAGACCTGCCCGAAGTGCGGCAAGAAGAAGCTGCGCCGCCTGATCGGCGCCGGCGGGGCGATCGTGTTCAAGGGCTCGGGCTTCTACAAGACCGACTACCGCAGCGAGTCGTACAAGAAGGGCGCCGCGGCCGACTCCGGGACGAAGCCCGAGGGCTCCAAGGGAGGCGGGGAGAAGAAGGGCGAATCCAAGGGCGAATCCCGGCGTGGAGGCGAGGGCTGACCGATGCCACGCTGCCCCGTCTGCGACGCGCACGTCGACCTCGAGACCACGCCCACGGTTCCCTTCTGCAGCGACCGCTGCCGGCTCATCGACCTCGGCCGCTGGCTCGACGAGGCCTACGCCGTGCCGGAAAAGAAGCGGCCCGCCGCCGAAGACGACGAGGGCGACTCCGACTAGCGTGGGGCAACCGTCCCGGTTGCCATACGCCGAGCCACCGCACCGTGCACGAAGGGCATTCCGCGCGGTGGACGCTTTTGGCGTATGCTGTCGCCCGTCCACGCCCGGAGGGATCGCCATGGTTCACGACAACGCACCACCGCACGACCGCGGTCGCATCGTCCACGAAGTGCTCTGGAGCGAGGCTCTGCCCTGGTGGCTCCTGTTTCGCGCAGCCGGGGCGGCATTCGCGCCGACGGTGATCCTGCTCGCGCTCCTGGGCGGCCTCGCCACCTGGGCCGGGTGGTCGATCGCCGACAGCCTCAACCTCACGGGCGCCGATCCGGCGGCTGACGCGATCCGCGACGCGGCGCTCACCAGCGGCCCGGTGCTACCGGGGCCGGACGGCTCGAACGCCGCCGGCGCCCTGCGGCCCAGCCGAGCCCTGCCGCTGCTCCAGACGGCCTGGGGCTGGCTCCCCAAGCCGGCGGCCGACATTCTCGAGCTCGTTGGAATCCCATTCCGACCGGCAGCGACGTTCAGGCAAATGGGGGGCGCCCTCGCGAGAATCGGCTGGTTCGTGCTCGTGTGGTCGATCTTCGGAACGGCGATCGCGCGGCACGTAGCCCTCAAACTCGTCGGTGAAGAGGCCCCCGGTCTGCTGGGATCCGTGCTCTACGGCGCGCGGTCGTGGCTCGCGGCGTTCAACTCTGTCGCTTTCGTGCTCCTCGGGATTCTCGCGCTCTCCGTGCCCGGGGCATTGCTCGGCCTCCTCATGCGGTCCGACTGGGGGCTCGCCGTGGCCGGCGCGATCTGGCCGCTCGTGCTCGCGGGGGCCGTCGTGCTTGCGATCCTCGCGATCGGCCTCGTGGCCGGCTGGCCGCTGATGGTGGCCGCGGTCGGCGTGGAGCGAGGCGACAGCTTCCAGGCAATTTCCACGTCGTTTTCCTACCTCTACCAGCGGCCGCTGCACTACTCGTTCTACGCGTTGGTGGCGGCCCTCGTGGCACTGCCCGCGTTCGTCGCAGCCGGCCTGTTTGCCGACGCCACCGGCACGCTCGCCCTCTGGGCCGCAAGTTTCGGCATGGGCCACGACCGCACCGTCGCCGTGCTCGAGGGCCTGCAGAGCCAGGCCGTAGCGCCCTGGGGAGTCCGTGCTCTCGGCTTCTGGACGCGCGGTCTCGAGTCGCTTCTCGGGTCGTTCGGCTGGGGCTACTTCTGGGCGATCGCCACCGCGGCCTACATGCTGCTGAGGCACGATGTCGACGGCACGGAGCTCGACGAAGTGGTGCTCGACGAGCCCGGCGCATGACCACGAGAGACATCAATGTGACGAGCAAACCGACGACGAAGCAGATCGAGGCTGCGTTCAAGATCGCCCGCGAGCGCTACGAGGCCGTGGGCGTGAACGTGGAGAAGGCCTGCGCGGCCCTCGGCCGGATCCCCGTGTCGCTGCACTGCTGGCAGGGAGACGACGTTGGGGGGTTCGAAACAGACGGCGGGGCGCTCGGCGGTGGCCTGGCCGTCACCGGCAACTATCCCGGCCGGGCCCGCACGCCCGACGAACTGCGGAGCGACCTCGATCAGGCGCTGGCGCTCATCCCCGGCAGGCATCGGCTCAATCTCCACGCCTTCTACGGCGAATTTGGCGGCAAGAAGGTCGATCGCGACGAGATCGACGCCTCACACTTTTCCAACTGGATCGCCTGGGCCAAGAGCCGCGGCGTGGGGCTCGACTTCAATCCCACCTGCTTCGCCCACGCCAAGGCCGCCGACGGCTTCACCCTCTCGCATCCCGAGCGATCCGTGCGTCGCTTCTGGATCGAGCACTGCCGCCGCTCGCGTGAGATCGGGGCCGCGATGGGCAAGGCGCTCGGCACGCCGTGCGTGACCAACGTCTGGGTGCCGGACGGCTTCAAGGACACGCCCGCCGACCGGCTCGCACCACGCGAGCGGCTCGCCGAATCGCTCGATGCCGTATTCGAAAAACCGCTCTCGCCGAAGCACAATCTCGACGCCGTCGAGCCGAAGCTGTTCGGCATCGGCACGGAGAGCTGCACCGTCGGGTCGAGCGAATTCTATCTGGGCTACTGCATCACGCGCAAGAAGCTGCTTTGCCTCGATGCCGGCCACTACCATCCCACCGAGACGATTTCCGACAAGATTTCGAGCGTGCTGGTCTACCTGCCCGAGATCCTCCTCCACGTGAGCCGCGGCGTGCGCTGGGATTCCGACCACGTGGTCACTCTCGGAGACGATCTCCTGGCCATCGCCCGCGAGATCGTGGCCTGTGGCGATCCGGCCCGGGTGCACGTCGGCCTGGACTACTTCGACGCCAGCATCAACCGCATCGCCGCGTGGGTGATCGGCACGCGGAACATGCTCCGCGCGCTTCTCGCCGCACTCGTCGAGCCGCCGGCCATCCGCCGCGCTGAAAAGGAGGGCGACCTCACCTCCCGCCTGGCCCTGCAGGAGGAGGCGAAGGGGCTGCCGATCGGCGCCGTCTGGGACCACTGGTGCCTGGTGAAGGGCGTGCCCGTCGGCGAGGCCTGGCTGGCAGACGTGCGGAAGTATGAACGGGACGTGACCGGGAGGCGGGCATGAGCGATCTGGCGCACGAGATCGAGGAACTCGAGGAGGCCGTGACGAGCGAGTATGAGCGGCAGCGGGTGCCGCGGCGGGCGCTCAAGGGCCCCTCCGCCTTCTGGGGCATGTATGCCGGCGAACACACCGCGGGCACCGAGTTCATGATCGGGCCGCTGTTCGTGAAGTGGGGCGCCGACGCCTTCGGCCTGCTCGTGGGCCTGTTTTTGGGCAACCTGCTCGCCGTGCTCACGTGGCGCTACCTGACAGCGACGATCGCCTGCGAGGAGCGGCTCACGCTGTACTACAAGCTCGAGAAGATCGCCGGCGGCGGGCTCGTGAAGCTCTACAACCTCGCCAACGGCCTGCTCTTCTGCTTCCTCGCCGGCTCGATGATCACGGTCTCGGCGACGGCGGTCGGCCCGTTCTTCCCCCCCGGGACGATCGAAATGCCGACGTTCCAGTCCACGATGCCCACGGGCCCGGCGTGGATCATCTCCTGCATCGTGATCGGCGCGGCGATGACGCTCGTGGCCCTCAGGGGCTACGGCGTGGTCGCCCAGGTGGGGCACTACGCGGCCCCGTGGATGTTCCTCGTGTTCGTGGCCTGTGCCCTGGTCACGCTCGGCCGGCTCGGCACGTCGGACCTGTGGGCCCTGCTCACGCCCCAGGAGGGCACGCCGCGCACGATATCGTTCCTCGGGATCGTGTGTTTCGCCTGGTTCTGCAATGCCGCGATGCACATCGGCATGGCGGATCTTTCCGTGCTGCGGTTCGCGAAGAGGCCCTCGGCCGGCTGGGCGAGCGCGTCGGGAATGTTTCTCGGGCACTACGTGGCCTGGCTCTGCGCAGCGCTCCTGCTCATCTACTGGGTGCGGCGGCACGGCGTCGATCCGCAGGTGGGCAAGGATCCCGGCACGATGGTCAACGACGCCGTGGGCTGGGCGGGCTTGAACACGTCGAAGAGCTTGGCCGAGCGGATCAGG
>CAZDTC010000154.1:0-5728 GCA_964508125.1 uncultured Candidatus Kuenenia sp. | reverse complement strand
GTCGGAAAAGCTCCAGATCACGCCGCTGGCCTACATCCGCGGCCGCAGCCTGCAGCGGATCTTCGTCAGCGTGGACGAGGCGCAAGGCCTCACGCCCCACGAGATCAAGACGATCATCACGCGGGCCGGTGAGGGTACGAAGATCGTGTTCACGGGCGACGTCTGCCAGATCGACCAGCCCTACCTCGACGCGCTCTCCAACGGCCTCTCCTACGTGATCCACCGGATGATGGGGCAGCCGATCTATGCCCACGTGACGCTCGAGAAGGGAGAGCGGTCGGCGCTTGCCGATCTGGCGAGCGAACTGCTGTAATCACGGCATGGCACGGGCGTGCGGCTTCTGGATCGGACCGACCACGGGCGAGGAACTCGCGTTCGTGCGATCCGCGCTCGAAGGACAGCTCGAGATCGTGGACCATGCGAATGTCGACGACGCGATCGTCTGGGAGATGAATGTCGGCCGGCGGCCGGCCATCGTGCTGCTCGCGGCGGATCGGCCGGGGCGCTGGCCGCTCGAGTCGGCGGTGGCGGTCGCGCGGCGCTGGCCGCTGGCCGCCGTGGTCGGGGTCGCGACGAGCCTCGGCGACGGCCGCAGGCGCAGCGGCCCGACGATCGCAGGCATCGAGGAGGTGGCCTGGCATGATCTGCCGGGGCGGCTCGAATGCTGGCTTGCCGCACGCGCGGCCGGTCGGCCTGGTGCGCTCGGCGTGCCGGCCACGGCACGGCGCGAGGAGCGGCTGCTCGAGACGCTCGACGCCGTCGCGGGGCTTCACGACACGGCGTGCGACCAGGCGGTGTGGATCGCGGCCGGGCGAAGCGATGACCTCGACGGGCTCGCCGATCTGCTCGGCTTGGCGGGGCGACGGGTGGCAGGACGGACCCACGGGCGACCGCCGCTCGACCTCGAGGCGGCGCTCCTCGTCTGGGACGTGGTCGCGATCGGCCCCGATGATCTGGCATGGCTGCGGATGCTCGCTGCGAACAGGCCACGCACGCAGGCCGTGTTGCTGGAGTCGTTTCCCCGGGGCGATGCCGTCGAGGCAGCGCTGCGGGCCGGGGCCTCGGCGGTGCTTGGCCGGCCGGTCGTGCTCGAGGCCCTCGAAGGCACGCTGCGCCGCCTGGAGCGCACGACCCCGGGAAGCACGCCGCCGAATGGGGTTGGTGCGGCCGCCGGGCATCGCTAGCCTCCCAGGCATGGTCTGGCCCCTCCCGAACCGCCGTGTATTTTCCAGGCTGCTCGCCGCGAGCGTCGGCATCGCGGCTGGCTGTGCGCAGGTCGCGATGCTCACCCCCGCGCGGCTCTCCGACACGCAGCTCGGCCGCGCGGCGGCGAACGTGGGGTGGGCCACGGCCGCGGAACTCCCGCGGCGATCCGAGGTGCTCGCCGGCCAACTGGTGATCCACGCCGACTTTCCGCTCGCGGAGCAGCATCGGCTCGTCCGCGACCTCGAGTCGCTGCGTACCGATGTGAGCCAGCAGCTCGACCTGCCGATCTCCGACGAACCGGTGCATCTCTACCTGTTCGACGATCACGCCCGGTACGACGCCTTCGCGAGCCGGCACTTTCCCGGATTCCCGGTGCGGCGGGCGTTCTTCATCGAGACCGACACGCGGCTGGCCGTGTTCGCGCCCTGGCAGGATCGGATCGCCGAAGATCTGCGTCACGAAACGACGCATGGCTACGTGCATGCCGTCGTCCCCACCGTGCCGCTCTGGCTCGACGAGGGCATCGCCGAATATTTCGAGGTGCCGCGCAGCGCGCAGGGGCGGCATGCCGACCACATCGCCCACCTGGCCGGTCGGCTTCTCGAAGGCACCTGGCGGATCGACCTCGAGCGGCTCGAGTCGCTCCAGTCGGCGGGGGAACTCTCGCAGGATCACTATGCCGAGGCCTGGTGCTGGGTGCACTGGATGCTGCACTCCACGCCGGAGCGCAAGAGGGTTCTGCAGGACTACCTCACCGACCTCCGCCGTGACGCCCGCACGGCGCCACTCTCGGCCCGCCTCACGCACCTCGAAGGGGGCGCCGTGAACTGCAACGCCCTCGTGCGGGAGCACCTGGAAAGCCTCGCCGAGTAGCGAGTGGTGGGGCAACCGTCTCGGTTGCCAATGCAGCCTCAACTCTCGGCAAGCGAGACGCTTGCCCCACTAGTCTCCCGCTTCATGGCCCTCCGGGTCGATTGGGCAAGGGCGGGAAAGACGATTCTGGGGTTGACCAAAAAAAGCGGCGCGCGGCCCGGAAACGCGGATTGACCACCTTTCGGTGCCGCGCACAATTTCGCCCGATGCCGTGGTCATGGATGACCGGCGGCTTGATTCGGAGCAAGGGCAGGAGGCCGTGATCATGGATGCGGAATGGACGGAAGGGGTCGCGGGCGTGTCGCTCGCGGCGGTGTTGCCCGAGGCCCGCTTCGTGGGCTGCGACGACGTGGTCGCGATCCGCTGCACGGCCGACGCAGAATCGCTCCGGCCGGGAGACGTCTTCGTGGCGCATGCGACGGGGGCCGGTGACGGGCACGAGGACGTTGCTCTGGCCATCGCGCATGGGGCGGCGGCCGTCGTCGCGGAGCGGATGGTGCCCGCGCAGGGCGTGCCGCTGTGCCTCGTGCCCGACTCGTCCTGGGCGCTGGCCCGCCTCGTCCATGCCTGCGCGGGTGATCCCGCGCGGGCGCTCAAGATCGTGGCAGTCACGGGCACGAGCGGCAAGACGACCACGGCGTGGCTGACGGCGTCTGTGCTCGCTGAGGCCGGGCTGCGCGTGGGCGTGCTCTCCGACCTCGGCTGCCTCGATGCGGATGGCACGCTTCCCGAGCGGGCCGACCTCGGGCGGCCCGAGGAGCTGGCCGGCTGGCTGCGGCGGCTTGCCGCCTCCGGATGCACGCACGCGGTGGTCGAGGTTTCGAGCCGGATGCTCGCCGGGCACGCGCTGGCGGGCGTGGACTGCGGCACGGTCGTGGTCACGAGCCTCGCGGCCGCCCATGCGGATGCCCACGGAACCTCGGCCGCGTATCGCGCGATCACCGGCCGGATCCTCGAGAGCCTCGCGCCCGGTGGATGCCTGGTCGTCAACGCCGACGATCCGCGGGTGCAGCGGCTCGGTCGGCGTCACAGCGGGCCCACGATCACCGCGGCCCTCTCGGCGCGGGCCGACGTTTCCGCCATGCCGGTGGAGCGGTCGCTCCACGGCCAGACCGTGCTCGTGAGCGCTGGTGGCCATGCGGCGGCAATCACGATTCGGCCGCCGACGGCCTCGTTCGTGCGCGACGCCCTGTTCGCGGCGGCCGTCGGCCTGCGGTTTCGCATTCCGCTCGAGCGCGTCGGCCGGGGCATCGAAGCCGCCGCCAACGTGCCGGGCCGGCTGCAGCGGATCGATCGTGGCCAGTCTGCGGCCGTGTTTGTGGATCAATCGACGACGGGCCATGCCCTCGCATCCACGCTCTCGAGCCTGCGTCGGCTCACGCCGGGCCGGCTCCTGCTCGTCGCGGAGGCGGAAGCGGCGAGCCGTGTCGATCCCTCGCTGCGTTTTGCGGTGCGGGCCTCGCGGTGGTGCAACGACACGCTCGTCGTACCGGCGACGGTGCTCGCCGAGGATGCTGATGCCGAGGCGATCGCCGCGTATGCGAGGCTCGACCGCATGCTGTCGCGCACCCGTGAGGGCGACTGCGTGCTCGTGCTCGGGCGTCCGCCCGCGAGCGGTGGCGATTCGTTCGATCCGGGGGACCCGGCGGCCGCCGGGATGCTCGCGACCCTCGTCGATGGCTGGCTGCACGTGGCGCACCCGCCGACGTGGGGCCGCCGGCGGGCAGCCTGAGCCGACGCTGCGTTGGCGCGAAGGCGACGCGTCGGGCACAATGACCGCATCGCTTGGAGGATTGCCTGTCGATGAAAGATCGCCCCGCGACCACTGCCCCGGACACGCCGTTCGACGACCTCGCGATCGCCGTTGCGTGCCGCGAGCCGCTCTCGCACCACACGTGGCTCGGCATCGGCGGGGCCGCGGCATTCTTCTGCGAGCCCGTCGACGTGCCCGCCCTGGGAAGGCTCGTGAACCGCTGTCGCGAGCGTGGCATCCCGCTGCGCGTGATCGGCGGCGGATCGAACATCCTCGTGCCCGCGGCGGGATTTCCGGGAATGGTGGTGCGGCTCTCCGCCCCGGAGTTCTGCGCCATCGACGTGCAGCGTCCGGCGATCGTCGCCGGCGCCGGTGCGAAGCTCGTGCACCTCGTGTCGGCCGCGGTGCAGGCGGGGCTCTCGGGCCTCGAGACGCTCGTCGGCGTGCCGGGCACCGTCGGGGGCGCGCTTGTGGGCAACGCGGAAGGGCATGGCGGCGATATCGGCGGTCGCGTGCGGTCCGTGCGGATCATGCTGCCATCGGGAGAGGTCGAAGAGCGCAGCGGCGCCCGCCTCGCCTTCGGCTCGCGCTGGAGCAACCTCGACGATGGCATCGTGCTCGGCTGCCGGCTCGAACTCGACGAGGAGCATCCCGCCCAGCTCACGAAGCGGATGCAGAAGGAATGGATCGTGGAGCGCGCGGAGCAGCCCTCCGGCACGCGCAGCGTGGCGATGATGTTCAAGGATCCGCTGGGTACTACGGCCGAGTCGCTCGTGGCCCAGGCCGGGGCCCGCGAGCTACGGGTCGGCGAGGCGACCGTCTATTCCGCCCATGCCAACTATGTCGTGGCCCATCCGGGCTGCTCGAGCGACGACGTGCGCGGGCTCGTCGAGGCGGTAAGGGCACGGGTGCGCGAGCGGCTTGGCGTCGAACTCGCACCGCAGATCGAGATGTGGTGAGCGGCGCACCATGAGCTTTTCCCAGCGCCGCAAGCCCGAGCCGATGCCCGCGTCGAACGGGCACGGCTTGTCGGAGTTTGTCTCACAGCGGCGGGCGGGGCTCGGCGCCCTCGCGGTGATTGCCGCGGCGGCACTCGGCGTGGGCTGGCTATGGAAGAACCACGGCGACACCGTCGGCTGGTCGGGCGACAACCTGCTCGAGCCTGCCCGCATCGCACTCGAGGGCGTGGCTCCCTGGGTGCATGCCGACGTGAAAGCCGAGGCCCTCAAGGCCGCAAGCCTCGACCGCGGCCTGCCGCTCACCGATCCAGAACTCGCCAATCGTCTCGCCCGCGCCTTCGACACCCACCCGTGGGTGAAGCGGGTGGTCAACGTGCGGCTCACGCATCCGGCGGCGGCGGTCGTCGAGGTCGTGTGTCGCGAGCCGGCCGCCATGGTGGCCGTGAAGGGCGGCCTCCTCGCCGTCGACGCGGAATCGGTCGTGCTCCCGAGCGACGACTTCACCGCCGAAGCGGCGGCCGAATATCCACGCCTCAAGGGCATCGAGTCGAGCCCGCAGGGCCCCGAAGGCGCCCGCTGGGGCGACCCCGTGGTGGAAGAGGGCGCCATGGTCGCCAGCGTGATCGGCCCCGACTGGAAGTCCCTCGGGCTCGTCGAGTGCCGGCCCGTCGTGCATGCCGGCACGCGCCGCTGGGAACTCATCGGCCCGGACTCGCAGACGATCATCTTCGGCTCGGCCCCGGGCCACGAGCGCGAGGGCGAGCCCTCGGCCGCGATCAAGGCCGCCGCGCTCCGCAAACTCGTCGGCCAGCCTCTCCCCGCGTCTGCCGACCTCACGCAGCCCCCGTAGGACAGGCTTCAGCCTGTCAGCACTCAACGCGCTCAATCCGGCTCGGGGTCGCCCCTACCATCTCGCCGGACTGCTTCACGGGCAGGC
>CAZDTC010000153.1:0-5755 GCA_964508125.1 uncultured Candidatus Kuenenia sp. | reverse complement strand
ACTGCCAGCGGTGCTATTCCTGCCAGCGCGGCCTCACCAATTGCTGCGAGCATCACCAGACTCTCGGCGTGCATTGCGACGGCGGCCTGCGGCCCCTGTTCACCGTGCCGGCCCGGAAACTGCATCCGTCGCCGCGGCTCACAGCCGCCCAGAACGCCCTCGTCGAAACGCTCGCGATCGGCTGCCACGCGATCGACCGCGGGGCGCCCAAGCCGGGCGAGACCGTGCTCGTGATCGGCGCGGGGCCGATCGGGCTCTCGGCCATCGAGTTTGCCAAGCTCTCCGGGGCGCGGGTGATCGTGATGGACATGGCGGAAACCCGGCTCGCCTTCGTTCGTGAGCGGATGGGGATCGCCGACACGGTGCTAGCGCCAGGCCATAACGCCGCCGGGGCGGCGACGGGAGATGCCACAGACGAGCAGGCGATCCGCGACCTCACCGAAGGCCGCATGTGCGACGTGGTCGTCGATGCCACCGGGAGCCACATGAGCATGGCGAATGCCTTGAAGCTCTGCAGCTTCGGCGGGCGGGTCGTATTCGTCGGCATCACGCAGGCGGAGCTCGTGTTTCCCCACGCGCCGGTGATGCACCGCCGCGAACTCACGCTGCTTGCCAGCCGCAACGCGCTATCGTGCGATTTTTCGCGGATCATCGGCCTGATCGAGGAAGGCCGGATCGAGACACGGCCCTGGATCACCCACCGGATTCCCTTCGCCGACACGATCCGCGCGTTTCCGGGGTTCCTCGAGCCCGCGAGCGGCGTGATCAAGGCCGTGATCGAGATGCCGACCTGAAGCACCGCCCCAACGGGCTCGCGAGCAGGGCCGGCAGGACGACGAGGTCGCCGACGAGCGCGGCGGCCACGAGCAGCGAGAGCATCCAGGCAAACCGCCGCGACGGCGCGAACGAGCTGCCGGCGAACACGAGGATGCCCAGACCGCACACGATCGCGCTCTCGGCGAGCGCGGCGGCGGAATGGTGGAAAGCGGACTGCACGGCCGCGGCCCGTTGGCCGTCAGTGGCCGCGCCACTTTCAGGAGCGATGGCCAGCCCGCGCCGGAAGAAGGTGAGAAAGTGAAACGTTCCATCCACCGCCATGCCGAGCGCGATCGAGGCGGTCATCACGCTGCCGATGTCGAGCGGCAGCCGCGTCCAGCCCAAGAGGCCGAAGAGCAGGATCATGGGGAACACGTTGGGGATCATGGCCACGAGGCCCGCCCCCACGCCGCGCTCCGCAGCCATCATCACGCCCGTGATCACGAGGCACGCGGAAAGAAAACTCGAAAACAGATCGTGGAGCAGTGTCTTCTGGATCGCGTTCACGAGCGGCATCACGCCGGTGTACTCTCCGGTGAGACCCCGCGCAGCTCCATCGCGGGCGGCGATGAGCGGATCGACGCGCCGGCGCACCTCCTCCAGAAATTCCCCATAGTCGAGGCCCGACAGGGCCGACGTCCGGGCCGTCACCCGCCAGAGCTGCTCGCCGGCGACCTCGCGGACGATCCGCATATCGACGAGGCCCGCGAGCCCCTGCTCGAGCTTGCGGGCGACGATCGCCTTGCGGGCCGCTGCGCGGATACCGGAGCCCGCCGGCTCATCCGGGAGGAACGTCGCCGCCGACAATACGCCTGTTACGCCGGGCAGCGTCCCGACCACGTCCCCGACCTCGCGCACGAGGTCGAGCCGCTCCGCAGGGCGCACGCTGGATTCGGGCGTGAACCGCAACACCACCTCCACCGGCACGAGCGGCCCGATCGCCTGCTCGAGCCACGCGTAGTCACGGATCACCCGGCTCTCGCGCGTGAACAGCGTGTCGATCGCCACCGACGTGCGGATCCGCGGCACACCTGCCCCGGCGCAGAACATCGCGAACCCCGCGAGCACCACGATCAGGCCGGCACGCCGAATCACCTGGGTCGCCAGCGGCGCATCGGCCTGCGCGGCGGCTTCCTTCCGCTCGATCCGCCGGCGGATCGGCCAGCGCTCGAAAATCCCGGGGAGCACGAGAAACAGGATCGCCAGCGTCGTGAGTACACCGAGCGCCGCGTGGAAGCCGAACACACGGATCGGCTCGAGTTCACTGACCAGAAGTGAGAACAGTCCCACGGCCGTCGTGCCGGCCGAAAGCGCGCAGGGCAACCAGCCGACGCGGATCGCGCGCCTGGCGATCCCACGCCGCGGCCCGTGCTCGTGCGCGTCCACGAGATAGTTCACGAGATGGATGCCGCCCGATACGCCGAGCGTGAGCACGAGCAGCGGCATCACGATCAACACCGGATTCATCCGGTCACCCCAGGCGTGGATGAACGTGAACGAGAGCCCCACGCACGCGAGCGCCAGGATGAATACGAGCAGGGCGTAGCGGAATGATCGCAGCGACCACCACGTGAGCGCCAGGATCAGCGCCGCAGCCGGCCCGCCGAACGTATTGAGGCTCCCGGTGCTCGCCGCGTCGACGGCCACGTTGTCGATCACCGGGCCGGCGAGATGCAGGTCGGCCTCCTGGGGCGTCGCCGTCTTGAGGAGCACGTCGCGGATCCAGGCGACGGCGTTCCGCCGGTCGGCTAGGCCAGCCCGCGTGAAGGGGATCACAAGGCAGGTTGTGACGCCGTCGGGGCCAATGAGCACCCCGCGCAACCGCTCGAGCGCCAGCGCACGATCGAGGGCGAGCGGGGGCTCGGTAAGCCGCGCGAGTGCGGTCTGGCCGGTGGTGATTCCTTCAAACCAGGGGCGGCCCGCCGCATCGCACGGGGCCGTGCTGCCGGTGGCGACGGCCAGAAAGCGGTCGATTGCCGGGCTACCGAGCGTGCACCCAGGCCACGACGCAACGATGACGTCGCCGCTCTCGAACTCCGCCGTGAACCGGTCGTATGCCAGCCGCGGCGGGAACGTCGCCGGCACCCATTCGATCGGCGTGGTCGCATCCACCGACAAGACGGCGATCGCCGACCGGGCGATCCAAGGCGCCGCGGCCGCGAGCGTCACGAGCGTCGCGAGGCTGACGAGGAGAAGCCGCCTACCCAGACGTTCATCGTCGGGCGTGGCTGGTGCGGGCGGCGTCATCGCCCCATGGTACCGAGCGGCACGCGGGCGAGCGGCCCGGCCGGCATTCCGGGGTAGCCGGGCACCAGGGCCTGATACTCGCGGTATTGGTCGCCTATGAAGAACGCGAGCCGGCGGTCCTTGAGCACGCTGCCGACGTAGATGTAGGCCGTCCAGATCGCGATCAGTACGGCCCGGTCGAGCGTCACGACCGGCGTGAACCAGACGAGGCCGAGGAAGCTCAGGTAGACCGGGTGCCTGAGGATGCAATACGCCCCACGCGGCCGAAACTCACGTCGCTCCTGCGGCAGTCCGCGCACCCACCGCCACCAGGGAGTGAGGCCCGTCTGATAGCCGAGCCCGGTGAGGTGCAGCGAGTAGAGGAGGAGCCCCCAGCAGCCGATGAAGGCGGCGGTGACCCACGGCGACAGCGCCAGAGGCCAAGCCCAGACGACGACATCGCTCGGCTGCCAGGCGAGGATCGTCGTCAGAAGCACGATACAAGTCACGACGCAGTAGAAGCAGCCATAAAAGGCCTGCGGGATGAGTCGCGGGCTAAGCGAGCGCCGCACAGGCGGCAGGAGCAGGATGCTATGCGGCACAACGAACATCGTGGCGAGCACCGCGTCGGTCGTGATTGCCCGCAACGTAGTCGTAGTATCCGTGGGATTCATGCCGGGGCCATGTCCGGCCAGAAACCACACGAGGTGCCAGACCGTGATGGCGAACAGCGCGTGCGTGACCAGGCCGAAGCCGATACCGCCGAGTCGGGCGACGTTCATTCCTGTGGGTCCCTGCATCTGTGAGCCACGATGCATCCATACTGCATGGCGCCCGAACGGTAGGCTCCAAGGAGCGTGGAAAAATGGTCGACGAAAAGCGATTGGGCCGTGTCGATCCACGGTGCCAACTTGTCGACTCCCCAGCCGCGAACGCGGGATTCGCAAAGCTCCCAGGTGCGGTCCACGCGATCGGTCCAGTCGAGTGTTTCATCCATGACGAGGCCGGCCCGCTCCATCCAGCCTGAATAGTCGGAAAAACTCCCGAGCGACGGGCAGAGGAACGCCTTGCAGACCTGCTCGACCTGGCGACGCTTTTCCGGAGAAGCGGCGGCGTCTTCGGTGGCCAACCACGCGCAGATCGCGACACGACCGCCGGGCCGGAGCCACGAGGCGGCACGCTCGAAAAACTGCGGCTTGTCGGAAAGGTGCTCGGTGCACTCGATGCTCCACACGACGTCGAAAGACTCCGGCACGAACACCTCAGTTTCGATGTCGGCGCGGCGAAACTCCGTCGTCGCGGCCACCCCCTGCCACCACGCGGCCGTCCGAGCCCAGCGACATTGCAGGCCACTGAGCGTGATTCCTGTGACGCTGCAGTTGCGCGACTTCGCGAGATGGATCGCCGACCCTCCCATCCCGCAGCCCACGTCGAGTACGTTGTCTCGCGCGCGGAGGCGGCCCAGATCGGCGAGCGTCTCAGTCAGTCGGAGTTGGGCGGCGCGTGGTGCGAGTGGGGACTGCCCGTCATCCCACAGTCCGTGGTGGATGTGCGGACCCCAGAGGAGACGGTAGAAGGGCGTGGCCAGGTCATAGTGGCTCCTGATCGCCCGTTTCGTGATGCCAGTGGCGGCGATCATGGACGCCCCGCGGCGGGAAGGACAACATCGCCCCAGATCTTGAGTTCGTCGGTGATACCGACCATGCCGCCGAACTTGGCGTAGGGCTTCATACCGAAGTCGGTCTGGCGGATCTGGAATCCGCCGCGAAGCCGCACGCCGGCACCGGTCTCTTCCGTCTGGGCCACGAGCGTGAGCGGACGGGCCGCGCCGTGCAGGGTGAATGTGCCCACGAGGTCGTAGGCGGTTGGCTTGCCAGGTTCCGTCCGAGCTGCGGGCAGGGCGGAGCGGATGTCGAATCGCGCGGTGGGATGACGGCCCACGTCGAGCACCTCCGGGCCGAGCATGTTGGCATTGGTCTGCTGCTGCGTGCCCGCATCGACATCGCCCGGCACGCCAAGCGTCCTCCGGGCTGCCGGCGTGTCGGCCAGGAACGACCGCATGTCGAACACGAGCACGCCGGCCTGCTCTCGAGCGCCGAGCGTCAGCTGACCCGCCGCAAGCCGGCCCTCTACCGCGTGCACGTGGCCGACGAGCCCGCTCTTGCCGACGAGCACATACACGCGGCTGGCAGCCAGATCGACCGCCCGCGGTGCCGCGACAGGAGGCTGCGCGGCTGCCTGAACCCCGACCATCGCGAGGAGGCCAGCAACA
The DNA here is from genome assembly GCA_964508125.1 of uncultured Candidatus Kuenenia sp. GTDB lineage: Bacteria > Planctomycetota > Planctomycetia > Pirellulales > UBA1268 > RGVT01. The sequence goes on along the minus strand of CAZDTC010000153.1, from coordinate 441 downwards.
GCTCGCACGAGCCGGCAGCCACCGCATCGCCCTGTGACTGCACCGAGCATGCGATCAGCCTAACTTTTCACGGCTTTTTCCCGAAGGTCAGATCTGCACCCGTGCCCGCGTTGCCTGTCGAAATCGTGATGCCGCGCGCGGCCCACCGACCTTCCCCCTTGCCGTCGCACCCCGAACGCGTAGATTCGCGACGGATTCTCCCGCTGGATTCCCGACCCAGATAAAGAAAGATTCCCATGTCGAAAAAATCAGTCGCCGACCTCGATCCACGCGGCAAGGCCGTGCTCGTCCGCGTCGATTTCAACGTGCCGCAGGACGACTCGGGCGCGATCACCGACGACCGCCGCATCCGGATGGCCCTCCCCACGATCCGCTCGATCCTCGACCGCGGCGGCAAGGCAATCCTGATGTCACACCTCGGCCGGCCCGCCGGCAAGGGAC
>CAZDTC010000152.1:0-5766 GCA_964508125.1 uncultured Candidatus Kuenenia sp. | reverse complement strand
CCTGACGGGAGCGAATGGTGCCTCGGTTGGCGGATGGGGCACGGGCGGCCAGTCCGGCGGCAACGGCGGCAGCGCCGGCAACGGCGGCGCGGGCGGCTCGATCTCGGGCAACGGCGGCAACGCCGGGAAGGCCGGTCAAGGCGGCTCAGGTGGCGCCGGCGGCGCGGGCTTCAACGCGACGAACCCGGGTGCCCGTGGAAGCAACGGCGGCAATGGTGGCGCGGGCGGCGCGGGCGGCAACGGTGGCTTTGGCGGCAAGGCCGGTGGCGTGACGGGCACCTCTGGCACCAGCTCGAACGGCGGCACTGGCGGCAACGCAGGCGCGGGCGGCAATGGCGGGAACGGTGCAGTGGGCAATGCCGCGACGCCCAAGGGCGGCGATGGCGGCAACGGTGGCAACCCCGGCGTGGCCGGGGCCGGCGGCGCGGCCGGTGGTGTCGGTGCGAGCGCGGGCAAGGCCGGCACGGCGCCGACCAGCGGCGGCAACGGCGGCAACGGCGGGGCAGGCTTCTCGCCCACCACCGCCGGAGCCAGTGGCGGTGACGGCGGCAAGGGCGGCGACGGCGGCTCGGTGGGCAACGGCGGCAAGGGCGGCAACGGCGGCGCGGGCGCGGCCGGGGCCGATGGCGTCACGGGGAGCGCCAGCATGCGAGTCGCCGACTCCACGACCCTCTCGCAGGGTCTCGGGGGCGCGGCGGTACTTCCCGATGGGTCGTACGTCTTCACCAACAGAAACGATTTCACGAACCCGGCGACGACAAACTGGGTTCGCCGGTCCGACATGACGTCGGGATCCGTCGCCATCCAAAACGTCGGCCGTGCGCTCGCGGTCACCCCGGATGGCAGCCGCCTGTACGTGCCCCGCGGTGGCTCTCAGGTATCGATCGTCGATGCGAATCCCGCGAACACCGCGACCTTCGGCACCGTGATCGGCAGTGTCACGATGAACGGCCAGACCATCGTGAATCCGTACGACGCGGCGATCTCGCGGGATGGCAAACGGCTCTACGTCCTGGCCAGCAATGGCGTGGTAGTGGTGAACGTGGATCCGACGAGCCCGCAGTTCAACACGGCCAGCACCACGTTTGCACTGCCTGCAGCCGCGAATCCCTTCTTGAGCGCCGCGACGCTGAGCCCCGACGGCAAGACGCTCTACGTGGCGCTGGGAGCATCGGGCAATGGCAACATCTACGCCTACGACGTGAACGAGGCATCGCTGAGCTACGGCACCAGCGCGACGCTCCCCGTCGAGGGCATCAGTCGCGTGAACTGCATCACTGTCTCGCCCGATGGGCAGTTCATCTTCGGAACCAACAGCGACACGCAAGGCGTCTTCCGCTACCGCATCAGCGACGCCTCCGTCATCACAGCGACGGCGAACAACCCGGCATTCATCGCCATCAGCGCGGATGGAAGTCGCGTCTACGTCGGAGGGCTTGCGATCACCGCGTTCACGAGCGACCTGACGGGCAAGAGCACGTTGAACCAGACGGGCTCCTACGTCGCCACGGTGACCGACACGGAGTTCGTGCAGATCGCCATGGCCGGAGACGTTCGCTTCGTCGCGATCGTGCCTCCGAACGGCGAGAATGGCGGAAACGGCGGAGCGGGCGGCAACGGCGGCGCGGGCGGTGCCGGCGGCAGCAGTTCCGGGAACGGTGGGGCGGGCGGCGATGCCGGTGCCGGTGCCCGAGGCGGCAACGGCGGCGACGGCGGGTCCGCGACCAACGGCGGGCCTGGCGGGGTCGGTGGTGCTGGCGGCCAGGGTGGCCGCGGTGGCGCCGGCGGCAACGGCGGTGCGGCACTGGGCACCGGTACGGTCGGTGCGAACGGCAACGGCGGCGGCGGTGGCGTGGGCGGGTCCGGCGGCAAGGGCGGCGCGGGAATCGACGGTGCAGATGGCACGGCTCTGGCTGCGAATGGCACTGATGGCCAAGCGGGCGGGAACGGCGGCAACGCCGGCGGCGGTGGCGCCGGCGGCGCTGCGGGAGTCGGTGGGACGGGCGGCGTCGCCGGGAACGGCGGCAACGCCGGCGTGGCGGGCAAGGGCGGCGCCGGTGGCAAGGGCGGCGATGGCTTCACGCAGGCGGCACTCAGCGGCCTCGCTGGTGGCAATGCCGGCGCCGGTGGCGACGGCGGCGATGGCGGCAAGGGCGCGACCGGCGGAACGGCGGGCGGCGCGGGCGCGACCGCGGGCACTGACAGCGTGGGCGGCAACGGCGGCGCCGGCGGTAAGGGTGGCTCCGGCGGCACCGGCGGCTCGGGCGTCGATGGGGCCGCCAGCACCAATGCGTTCACCAACGGCGAAAATGGCGGCAATGGCGGCGCCGGCGGCAATGCAGGCGCCGGCGGCGACGGTGGCGATGCCGGCGCCGGTGGCGGCTCGGCCGCCGTGGGCCTCGCCGGCAATGGCGGCGACGCCGGAGCGGCGGGCCTCGGCGGCGCCGGCGGCAACGGCGGCGCCGGCTTCTCGGGCAAAGCTGGGAGTGGCGAAGGCGGCACGAATGGCGGCGATGGTGGCGAGGGTGGACTTGGCGGCACCGGCGGCTTGGGCGGTGCCCGCGGCAGCAACGGGCTCGCACCGGGGCAGAATCCAGCGATCGCCGGCGCAAGCACGCGCGGCGCCACAGGAGGCGCCGGCGGCAATGCAGGCAACGGCGGTAACGGCGGCAGCGGTGGCGCCAGCACACCCGTCGTCGACATCCTGAACGGTGTCACCGGCGGCGACGGCGGATCTGGCGGCAGCGGCGGGAACGGTGGGGCCGGCGGCCTGACGCCCCAGGCCGGGCTTGCAGCCGGCGATGGCGGCACCGGCGGCAAGGCTGGGTCTGGTGGCACCGGTGGCGACGGTGGGCAAGCCACTGCCGACGCCACCTTCATCATCGTGAACGGTGGCGGCGGTGGCCAGGGAGGCAACGCCGGCCAAGTGGGCGCAGGCGGTGCCGCTGGCGGCTCGGGCGGGCAGGCTGGCAACTCGGGAGCGGCCGGCAACGGTGGCGACGGCGGCGACGGCGGCAACGCCTCCGCGGCCGCCGATGGCGCCATTGTGAACGGCGGCCGCGGTGGCGACGGCGGCCTCGTGCCGAGCGGAACGGGCGGCGTGGGCGGTGCGGGCGGCGACGGCGGCGACGCCTCCGCGTCGGGCAATAACGGCGTCGTCAATGGCGGCAGCGGTGGCGACGGTGGCTCCGCTCCGAGCGGTACCGGCGGTGCCGGCGGCGCCGGTGGAAGCGCCACCGAGACGGGCTCCGGCAACATCGTCAACCAAGGCTCTCCCGGCCAGCCGGGATAGCCAGAGCCATCTCCACGAATTCGCGAACTGGACCGGTGCCAGCGGCGGGCCAGACGTGTTCAGCGAGACTCGTCTGCTCGACCGCTGTCCGTCTTGCGATACACGAGCCACCGCATCTCGATCGGCGACTCGTGCTGCGGTACGTCGAACACGTCGCGGCCGCTCACCCAGTCGGCGTACCAGGTCGTGGGCGGCCAGGCCCCTTGCGGAAGATTCTGCTTTTCGTAGTCGTGGACCGAGTCGTCGGCCACGAGCGCGAGCGGCAGGCCCGCGACGGCGGTCGCCACCTCCGGATAGGTGAAGATCGACGTGTAGACCTGTACGCCAAGCTCGCGGGCCGCGGCGTCGGGCGTGGTGCCCACTTGCGGCAAAAAAACGTTGAACACGAGCCGCCCGCCGGGCGCGAGGCATGCAGCGGCGATCTCGAACATCCGCCGGAGCTCGGCCGGCGTGCGGAAGTCCGACGCCACCTCCGAGAGCACGACGAGCCAATAGTCGTGCCGCAGGTCGTCGAGTGAGGTGAACACGTCGCGCTCGACGACGCGGACGGGGAGCGATTCCCGGCCGGCTTCCTCGCGCAGGATCGCCGCGAACCGAGCGCTGAGTTCGACCGCGTCCACGGGATGGCCCCGCCGCGCGAGCGCGAGCGCATTACGGCCCGTGCCCGCCCCGATGTCGAGCACGGGGCAGGCGGCGGGCGCGGAGGCCTCCGCCGCGAGCGCCGTCACGCGGGCGTCGGCCGTCGTGCCGAAGTAGGGAGGCTGCCGCGTGGCCACCCAGTGGTCGTAGGCTTCGCCGAGCGACGCCGTCCGGGGCGTCACGGTGTAGGTGACGGTGAGCCCCACGGGCGACTCGTAGACGATCACGATCTCGGCCCGGGGCGAGGCCGCGTAGGCTGCGGCGAGCTGACCCGCCAGCGCGCCCCGCAAGTGCGCCTGCTGCTCGGCGTTGAACGTGATCCCGAGCGCCGCGAACGCCCGCTCGCAGAGGGCCTGATAGTCGTCGAGCAGGGCGGGCACGGCCGGCAGGCGGATCTGGCCGCTCGCGACCGCGCGGCGCAAAAGCCGCCGCGTCATGGCCGCGCGCAGTGATTCCGGCTCGATCATGATCGCAGCCCCAGCACGAGAAAGTCGCGGTTCACGAGCGACTGGACGAGCGAGCGGGCGAGGTCCGCGAGCCGCCCGGGCTCATGGCCCGCCGTGGCGGTGTCGTGTGCCGCCTCGGCCACGATCTCGCGGAGCGTGCGGCGACCGTCCACGAGCCGCATGAGCGCGGCCTGGGCGGGATCAAGCGTGAGTCGCCAGTCGTGGCGATAGGTGGCAGTGCCGTCCAGGCCGCAGCGGTGGCGAAAGTGCGGCACGGCGTCGAGGATCGCAGCCGACGCGACGTCGATGCGATACGTCGCCGGCGGCCGGTCGGCCCGGCAGGCCGTGAAGAAGTGGCAGGCGTTGCGGGTGTTGATCCGCTCCATCACGCCCCACCGCTGCCGGTCGGGGAGCGCGGCCACGGCCTCGTAAAACCCACCGCGGGGTGGTGCCGGGGGCTCGTACGACGACTTGAGGAACCAGCCCTGGAAGACGAGGCCGGCCGAGGCGACGAGATCGAGGCAGTCGTCCACCGTGTAACTGCGGTCGCGACCGTGAAGGAACGTGTCGACGAGCCCCGCGTCAAACCGCAGGTCGGGGGCAAACGAGAGGTAGCTTCGCACAGGGTGGTCCGCGGGCAACAGCGCGATCGCCTCCTTGACGGTAAAGAGCGCGGCCTCGTCCTGGGTGAGGCCAATCTCGCGGAAAATCGCCTGCATGATCTCGACGCCGATCCGGCCGTAGCGGGCGTAGAGCATGAGCGCGGCCACGCCGTGGGGCTTGAGCGCTCCCGCGAGCGCCTGCATGCCGGCCTCGGGCGTGGCCATGTGGTGGAGCACGCCGGTGGAAACCACGAGATCAAAGTCGCGATCAAGCGTGCCGACCTCCTCGATCGGCAGGAGGTGGAGCACGAGATTGCGCAGGTCGTACTTTTCCTTGAGGAAGCGGTGGTGGTCGAGCGACGGGCCGCTGACGTCGATGCCCACGACCCGGGCCGCGGGATTCGTATGGGCGTACACTGCCGCCTGGTTCGTGCCGCAGCCGGCCACGAGGATGTCGATGGCGGGATCGTCGTCACGATCGGGCCAGAACATCCGCCAGGAATGGGAAGGGTCGAACCACTGCCAGTTGCCCGCGAGCCAGCCCGGCAGGTCCACGATCGGCTCGGGGTAGCGCCACTTTTGGTACTGGCCCGAGACGACGTCGGTGAGCGGGTTGAAGGGCATTGCGTTGTATCCTGCGTGATCAGAGGCACCGGTCCGTCGAAGGTGAAAACCACCGGCACGGCGCTGGCCGCGCCCTGCGCATCAGCAGCGAGTGCGCAGCCGCAGTCGGCGGCGTCAGTACACGCCGACCGTCGTCGTGGCCGCCAGGGCGCGGAAGGGGCGG
>CAZDTC010000151.1:0-5769 GCA_964508125.1 uncultured Candidatus Kuenenia sp. | reverse complement strand
GCGGCTCCTTGCCGGGCGGGCGGGCCACGATCTCGACGGTGGTTTCGAGCAGGTCGACGTCCGGGTCGAGCACGATGTCGGCCTGGCCGCCACCGAAGAGACGCTCGAACAACTCCCGGAAATAGCGGCGCACGGTGTCGATCGTCTCGCCGAGCAGGCGGCGGCTCTCATCGTCGATGCGGGCGATGAGTTGCTCGATCGACTGCTTGGCCCCGGTGACGTCGGCGAGCTGGGCTTCGAGGTCGGCCAGCCGCTGGGCGAGCGCCTCGGCCTCGGCGAGCGCCTCGAGGTTGACCGACGCCATCGCCGCGAGTTTTCGCCGCAGCGTCTCGATCTCGGCATCGAGGTCGCCGCGTTCCGCGGGGATCGGCTCCCCCTCGGCGGGATTCGTCAGGGCGGTGCCGGCGCGAATCTCCGCCTCGAGGTCGAGGTCGTACTCGTCGCGGATCCGCTCCAGGATGCGCTCGCGGCGGTGCCGCACCTCGCCCGCTTCGAGTTCGCGGGCGTGAATCGTCTCGCCCAGTGCGGCCACGGTCGCCCGGCAGCGCTCGGCTTCGGACGTCGTTTCCTGTCTGTCGGCGACAACAGCGTCGCGGGCGGCGGCGAGCTCGGCGAGCAGGGCGGCTGATGTCTCGGCGGCAAGCGTGGCCTCCGCAAACGTGCTGCCCGCGGCAAGGAGCTCGAGGTCGAGGTCGCCTTGGCGGCGCTCGGCAGCCTCGAGGCGATCCTGTGTCGCGGCCACGATCTCTGCTGCCGCGTGCGACTCCCGGCGTCGCGCTTCGGCCGCTTCGCGGCCGGCCACGAGGCGTTCGGCGCACGACGCCCGCGCGACCTGCAGCCGATTGATTTCGGAGAGCACCTCGCCGCGGTCGCGGTCGAGTTCGTCGAGTTCGGACGTGGTGGCGGTGGCCTCGGTCCGGGCGACGGAGAGGTCCAGTCGGCATCGCTCGACGGTGGCGTGCGCGGCGTCCCGGTCGTGCACGAGGGCGGCAGCGGCACGCTCGGCTTCGAGGGCCGCAGCTTCGGCGGCGGCGATCGCGTTGCGAGCCGCGTCGCAGTCGCGCCGGAGCCGGGCTGCGTCGGCGCGTGCCGAGGCCAGGGCTTCGGCCTCCTGTTGGCGGCGCGCCTGGAGCCTGCGCACCGCATCCTTGAGCTCCGTGACCTCTGCCTGGAGGGTGCGGATGCGGGTCTCGGCGGCGGCGACGGTCTGCGTCAGTGCGTCGTCGCGTTCCTGGAGCGAGCGCAACTCACTGCGCCGGGCCACAAGCCCGTGGGCTGCGGCTGGCGTGCCCACCTCGAAGGCTCCGTCGGTCGACAGGCTCTGCCCGCCTCGCGTGACCACGGTTGTTCCGGCCGGAGCCTCGTGAATCAGGGCACGGGCATGATCCAGCGTCTCCACCACCCACACGCGCTCGAGCAGGCGCCGCACGGCATCGCCCGGGCCGTCGCCGGTGGCATGGGCCGCGACGAGGGCGTCGAGGCGGCCGATGACACCGGGATGACCGCCGAGGTCGGCTTCCAGCGCCGACTGGACGGGCGACCGATCCGCGAGAAATGAGATCCGGCCACCCTTGCTCAAGACGGCCTGAGCGGACGGCGTGTCGACCCACAGGCGAAACCAGCGGATACAATCGTCGATCGAGTCGACGACCACGCCCTGGGCCGCCGGGCCGAGCGCGATGTCGACGAGCGCGGCCCATTCGAGCGGTGCGTCGATCAGTTCGCCGACGACCCCTCTCAGCCCCGGAACGGCCGCGTTGCCGTCGCCGAGCAGCGTGCGGGCGGATTCCGAGAGGCCCTCGTGCCGACCGACGATCTCTTCGAGCACGCTCCGTCGCTCGCGGCAGGCCTCGAGCTTGGCCCGCCACGCCGCGAGATCCTTCCAGGCGGCGTCGATGAGCGCGGCGCGCTCCTGGAGCATCGATTCGATCTGCTCGAGTTCATCGACCGTGTGTCGGACTCGCTGTTCCAAGGCCGCCAGCGCACCATCGCGGCCGGCGGTGGCCTCCACGAGGTGGGCGAGATGTTCTTGGGCGGCGACGGTGGCTGCGCGCCGGGCGTCGGCCGCCCGCCGGGCCTCTTCGGCGCGCATGGTCGCCCGGTCGAAGTCGGCCTCGGCGCGGCGCATCCGACGCTCGAGATCCGCCGCGTTCGCCGTCTGCCCGGCGAGCCGGGCGCGCAGCGTGGCCAGCGATTCGTGCGATCCGGCGGCGGCGCGCTCACGGGCCGTGAGCGTCGCTTCCAGCGTCTCGTGTTCCCGCTCGAGCGCGGCGAGGTGGGCGAGCGCGGTGTCGAACGCGGCGACGGCAGCCCGCCCGCGGGTGATCGCGGCCCGAAGGTCGGCTGCGACATGGCCGGTGTCGGCGTCGAGTTCGAGGCGACGCTGGCGCAGGAGCGAGAGCGTCGCTTCGGCGGCAGCGGCGGCCTGCCGATCCCGGGCCGACCGGCCGTGCATGGCGGCGAGCTCGGGCTCCACGTGGCGGTGGCGGTCGTCGAGGGCCGCGAGTCGCTTGCTTGTCGCGACCGCCTCCGCCTCGGCGGCGGCGAGCTGCGCGGCGAGTTCCGCCAGCAGGGCTTCGACGCCGTTCACGGCGGCGTCCGCCTCCGCGAGGTCGCCGGTGGCGGCCGTCAGGCGGAGGAGGCGCAGCCGATCGGTCATCTGGCGGTAGCGCCGCGCCCGAGCCGCCTGGTGCTTGACCATTTCGAGCCGGCTCGACACCTCGCCGACGATGTCGGCGAGCCGCTGCCTGTTCTGCTCGGCGCGTTCCAGCCGTCGCAGCGCCTCGGTGCGGCGCGCGCGAAAGCGCGTAATGCCGGCCGCCTCCTCGAACACGGCGCGGCGGTCTTTGCCCGACGCGACGAGCAGGGCGTCGACACGCCCCTGTTCGATCACGCTATACGCCTCCGTCGCCGCGCCGGTTCCGGAGAAGAGTTCGCGGATGTCGCGCAGCCGCGAGACGGCGCCGTTGACGAGATATTCACTCTCGCCGCTACGGTACACGCGCCGCGTGATCTGCACGTCGTCGGCATTTACGGGGAGCTGCCGGGCCGTGTTGTCGAAGATCAACGAGGTCTCGGCGGCGTTGAGCGGCTTCCGCGAAACCGACCCGGCGAAGATCACGTCGGTCATGGCGCGGCCACGCAGGCTGCGGACCGACTGCTCGCCGAGCACCCACTTGATCGCGTCGACGACGTTCGACTTGCCGGATCCGTTCGGTCCGACGACCGCCGTGATGCCCTCGGGAAACTCGAAGCGGGTTCGGTCGGCGAAACTCTTGAAGCCGAACAGCTCGAGCGCTTTGAGCCTGGTCATGAAGACTCGTCCGTGCGGCTGCTCCGGGGGCGGGGGTCGGCCCGCTCGGCCGTGTCATTGTCGGGGGGCAGGTCGCGATCCTGCTGCGAGGCCTCCTCGTGGATGGTCTGGCGACCGTCGAACTCGTCGGCCAGGGCGTCGAAAGCGAGGCGGCTGTCGAGGCAGCGGCTCGCGCTTGCCTGCTGGAGAAACTGGACTGCATCGGGGTAGGAACCGCCGAGATCGATGATCGCCCGCACGACCGCATCGACGCGGGCAGGCGTTTCGACGCGCTCGTCGGGCTCACCGGGCAGGAAGCGGCTGACGATGGCGGTGGTCCCTTCCACCACCACGACGATCGTCGAGCCCGCCTCGGCACGGAGGCCGTCAGCGAGGGGATGGCCGACGCCGAAGAGCACGAGTTCCGGACGATGGCTCCGGGTGGCGTGGATCAGTGGCGGCCCTTCGACGTCAAGGACGTGGATCGAGCAGGCATCTCCCAGTTGATCGCCACGGATCAGTGGCGCGGAGGGATCCATCCGCCACAACGCGCGGAAGGCGCCGTAGCGGGTTTCGGCACTCGGGCTCGCGAGCAGCCGGTGCAGGGCGTCGATGCCGTTGGCGTCGTCGAGCACGGAGAGGGCCGCGAGTGCCGCAGGGCGGGCGCTGCGGAGCGCCGTCGCGGCTTCGGCCAGTTGCTCGGCGGCGAACGACTCGCCCAGATAGGCGAGCGCCTCGGCCGCCGCGAAGCGGACCTCGGCGTCCTTGGCGGTGATGGCCTCGCGAAGCGTCGGGATCGCCTCCTTGCCGATGGCCTCGAGCCGCAGCGCGGCGGCGGGCGCCGTGACCGGGTCGGCGAGCTGGCGGGCGAGCAATTCCAGCCGGGCGTGCCGCCCCGCCGGGGGCTCGACCACGGCCACCGCCCGTACCACGCGGATGTAGCGGGCGAGATTGTGCTTGTAGATGGTGGGCACCTCGAGCTCGATGAAGCGGTCGGTCTTGGGCGTGGCGACGCCGCGCTTCGTACCCTTGATGACCGCATGAAAACGCTTGTTGATCGCGTCGCCGATCCGCTTCGACAGTGCGATCGAGCGATGCTCCGACGCGAGGATCAGGCCGATCGAGCGATCTGCCAGCGCGACGCCGCCGCCGGGCACCCGGGCGCGGAGTTTGGCCACGGAGTCGAGCGTGCCCTGCGATACGGGATCGACCAAGAGCGGCCCTTCGGCGATCCCGAGCACGTGCCCGTCGCGCACGCGATTACCGAGCACGGCCATCTCGGAGAGCCGCGTCTCCATCAGCCAGCCACCGGCGAGGCTCGAAGTCTCGTTGTCTGATGGCACCTCGATGTGTACGTCGAACCTGTCGCCTCGGCGCACGCCGGGCTGCAGATAGGCATGCACCCAGACGAGGGCGGTCGACTTCGAGGCGAGGAGCTTGTTTGGTTCCACCACGCCGCGAGCCTGCATGTCGGCCATGAGCTGTTGCCGTTGCAGGCCGGGCGGCGGATCGCTCCCGCTGCCAGGCAGGCCGGTGACGAGCGCAGCCCGCTCGATCCGCTGCGGATTCAGCCCCCATGGCGCCGTGTAATCGCCCACGAGCTTCGTGTCGGCCTCGAGCGTGACGAGTGCCGCAACCTCGGGGCTCTGGCTGCGGATGGCCGGTCCGGCGCAGCCGGCAGCCGCGACACAGGCGGTGACCACAATGCATGACATGGAGCGGAGAATTCGCATCGCGGGCTCGGACCGGGTGTGAGGGGGCGCCGGACTCGGGGCGGAAGGGTAGGGGCCGGTCGCAACGCCGGTCAAGGCATGGTTCACCCCTGGAAAAAGCCTCTTCTCCCGCTGGAATGAGGCTTGGCCGGCTGCAAGGCTCCTGCTACCGTGCCCGCCCCAGGGATCAACACACCTCCTCGTGGAGCGATGCGACAGTGGTGACGACGGAACGCGACCGGCTGCAGATTCACGTCCGCTGGATGATCCGGCGCGACATGGCAGAAGTGCTCGAGATCGAGCAGGAAGCCTTCGAGTTTCCCTGGTCGGACGACGACTTCACCCGCTGCATGCGGCAGCGCAACTGCATCGGCATGGTTGCCGAGATCGCCGACTCGATCGTGGCCTTCATGATCTATGAACTCCACCGCTCGCGACTGCACGTCCTCAACTTCGCCGTCCGCCGCTCGCATCGCCGCCTCGGCATCGGCACGCAGATGATGGACAAACTGGTGGCGAAGCTCAGCCCCGAACGGCGCGACAAGATCGTGCTCGAGGTCCGCGAGCGTAACCTTCCGGCCCAGCTCTTCTTCCGCTCGCTCGGCTACCGCGCGATCTCCGTGCTCAAGGACTTCTATCAGGACACGACCGAAGACGCGTACCTGATGCAGTTCATGCACCCGGACGTCGCCCCGATCGAACGCCGCCTCGCCGGGTGATGCCCGTGGTAGGACAGGCTTCAGCCTGTCATGCCTGGTTGCAAGC
>CAZDTC010000150.1:0-5772 GCA_964508125.1 uncultured Candidatus Kuenenia sp. | reverse complement strand
GGAGAGTGGCAGGGGCGAGGGCGAGAACGTCGAGGCGAGCGCAGGGGCGGAACGACGGGGACGGAGCGGGCCGGGGCGCGTCAGGCGCCGGTGGCCGCCTCCTCGAGCGACTTCTCCGCGGCCGCCGCCTCGGGGTGGGCCGCACGGATCCGCTCGTAGCCGCGCTTGTGGAGTTCGGCGGCGAGTTCGGCACCTCCCGATTCGACGATCCGGCCACCGAGCATGACGTGCGTGCGGTGGGGGATGTTGTGCTCGAGGAGCTGTTCGTGGTGGGTGATGATGAGCAGGCCCATGGCCCCCTCGTCGGCCCCGCCAGCGGCGCCGCCGATGCGGGCGATGCTCTGGCTGGCCAGGCGGACGGCGTCGGCGTCGAGGCCGCTGTCGGTCTCGTCGAGGATCGCGAAGCGCGGGCGGAGCATGGCCATCTGCAGGATCTCGGCCCGCTTCATCTCGCCGCCGGAGAAGCCGTCGTTGACGTAGCGTCTGGCGAACTCCGGGTCGATCGACAACTCCGACATCTTCGCCTTGAGCTCGGCGCGGAATTCCTTCATCGGCATCAGTTCCTGCCCCTCGCGCCGCTCCGGATTACGGACGTTGGTGACGGAGTGGCGGAGGAAATCGGCCAGACGGACGCCGGGAATCGCCATCGGTCGCTGGAAGGCGAGGAACACGCCGGCCCGGGCACGCTCGTCGGGCTCCATCGCCAGGAGGTCGAGCCGCGTGCCGTCGGCGCGCAGCAACTCGATCGTGCCGGCGGTCACCTCGTAGGACGGGTGCCCCATGATCGCGTAGCCGAGCGTGCTCTTGCCCGAGCCGTTGGGGCCCATCAGCGCATGGATCTCGCCGCGGCCGATCTCGAGATCGACCCCGCGGAGGATCTCCTGCCCCTCAACGGCGACGTGGAGGCCACGGATCACGAGACGATCGGCGGGGGTGGACGGGGTGGGCGTCATGGGGATTCCGTTCAGGGCTGGACCTTCTGGTGCTGGTAGACGAGATCGCCGTCCCCCACGGGGGAGATGACGTGACCGGAGTGGTGGGGGATCGGCAGTTCGTCGTCGATCTTGCCTTCGGCGCCGGGCCGCTTCGCGATGCGCTGGCCGAGGATCTTGTCCTGGATGCGCATCAGCCCCTCGAGGAGGCTCTCGGGCCGGGGCGGGCAGCCGGGCACGTACACGTCGACGGGGACGACGAGGTCGACCCCCTTGACCACGTGATAGCCCCACTTGAAGTACGGGCCACCCCCGGTGGTGCAGGCGCCCATGGCGATCACGTACTTCGGGTCGGGCATGAGGTTGTAGAGCCGGCGCACGCGGCTGGCCATCTTGTAGGTCACCGTGCCGGCCACGATCATCAGGTCGGCCTGCCGCGGCGTGGCCCGGAAGGCGCCCGCGCCGAAGCGGTCCATGTCGTAGCGGCTCGCGCCCGCGGCCATCATCTCGATCGCGCAGCACGCCAGGCCGAACGTCATCGGCCAGATGCTCGACTGGCGGGCCCAGTTGATCGCCTGCTCGACGGTGGTGAGGACCATGTTTTCCTCGAACCGGCCTTCGATCCAGGGCTTCGGGGTGACGAGGGGCTGCGTCATGGGAAACTCCGCGTTCGGTGCTGACAGGATGGGAAACCGCAAGGCATTCGAGGCTGCAACGGGCAGGTTTTCAAGGGCCGCCGCTCCCCTCGCCGGCCGCCTGCGGCACGGCTGTAAACCGGCAGCACGACGCACCATCGAGCCGGCATTCCGAGAGCTTCACGTCGGTGCCCACGAGTTCCTCGAGCATCTGCCGCTCGGCCGCGCAGATGCCCCGATCTTCCTCGGCGAGGTCGGGGTAGGGGCAGGCGTAGGTGGTGAGCACGGGCAGGCCACCGGCGGTTTCGACGCCGGCGACGGAGCAGGACACCTGCCGCTCGCGAAGCAGCTCCGCCACGCGTTCGAGCCGGGCTTCCGGCGTGGGGCCGGTGACGCGGTCGCGGTAGGCGCCGGCCATGGCCGACCCGATCCGGGTGAGCAGGCCGCGCCGCACGTCGGGCGCTTGGATGCCGCGGATTTCCCTCCACAGCACGAGCGCCAGGTCGCGGAAGTTTTCGCCGCCGCTGCGGCGGCCTTTGTCGGTGAGGCCATAGCGGTGGGCGGGCCGGCCCCGTCCGAGCGGCTTGTCGCCGCCAGACCGTTCGACGAGCCCGGCCTTCATGAGCCGGTCGAGCCGCTGCCGGACGGCCGTGGCCGTCACGCCCATGGCGGTCGCGAGGTCGCCGATGCCCATGGCCCCTTCGACTCGGAGAAATTCGAGCAGGGCGGCGTCGGAGGAACTCGATCGGGCTGGCTCAGGGGCAACACGCATACCTCATTTATACCCCTCAGTGGAATTTCGACAACCCAGCCTGCGAAAAATCGACTATCGTGGGGCGACCGTCCCGGTCGCCGCGAATGCCTCGGCTCTTGGCAAGCGGGACGCTTGCCCCACGAAGCCTGGAGCGGACTTCAAAAGGCATTACGTCACGGTCCGACGCGGAATCCCTCCCGGCTCGCTGCCTCCCGAAGCCGGTCGTCGAATGCGAGAAACCCAACGTTGGCCGTCCGCCCACCGGCCATGACGGCCGCGGCGGCCAGTTGCATCGCGTCGGCAGCCCGCAGCGAGTGGACCCGCAGGAGCCGGCAGGCGGATTCCCGCACCAATTCCGCCGGCAGGATCTCGTTCCATCCGGAAGCGAGGGCTCGCAGCACCTCGACCGCTTGAGACGCCTGCCGCGGCGTGAGGGACGCGGCTCGTTCGAGCCGTGCGATCGCCGACGTGCATTCGATCCGCGTGCCCCACCAGGTCACGATGCCCGCGTCCTCCGCCAGGGCGACGCGGGCATCGTTTGTGCGTGATTCCTGAACGAGCAACGGGACGATCGCGGACGCATCCCAATATCGCATCCGTGCTACTCCTCGCGATCGGCATGCAGGGCATCGACGATGCTCATGGGCCGCGCGGGCTTCACTGGTTTTGGAAGGCTTCGAACCGAAAGCGGCTTTCCGGCGGGCGCCACCAGTCCGTCGCGAACAAGGCTGGCCAGCCAGGGAGAGTCAGCCCCCGAGCCGTCGCCCGGTCCGACCGGTTGCAGCCGCGCGACGGGCCGATTCCGGTCGCAGATGAGCACGGTCTCGCCCCGTCGGACGCTGTCGATCAATGCACTCAGATTGTTCTTGGCGTCCGTGATGCTGGTTCGGCGCATGGCGGCCTCCAGGAATGAGCTGCATTGGTCTACAAATGTTCAAGTCATTCTAGCCAGAATGCCAAGCCCTTTCAATACTTTTCGGTTTTCCCTCGCCCAATCTGGCGTGACAAGTGTGGTGGCGGCTCGTGGCCGCCGGGAGGCACGGGTCGGCAGATCACGAGCTCATCAACGGCCGGGAAACGTCGTGCGCATCACTTCGAGAAACTCGGCCTGCGAGAGCACCCGCGACACCTTCCCGCGAAACTCGCGGGCGCCGGGCAGGCCCTGCGCGTACGAGCAGGCAAACTTCCGCATCAGCAGCGTGCCCCGCTCGGCGCCGAACCGCCGGCACACGAGGTCGTAGTGGTGGAGCACGAGGTCGTATTGCTCCGCGGGCGTCGGATCCGGCGGCTTGGGCTCGCCGCGCAGAAGCGCCGCCGTCTGGGCGAAGATCCACGGCTTCGCGAGCGACTCGCGGGCGATCATCACGCCGTCGAGGCCGTGGCGCGTGAGTCGCTCCACGGCCGTCTCGGCCGAGTCGATGTCGCCGTTGCCCACGACGGGCAGCCGCGACACGCTCCGCTTCACCGCGGCGATCGCCTCCCAGTCGGCCCGGCCCGAAAAGAACTGCGCCGCCACGCGGCCGTGCACCGTGAGGCACGCGGCGCCGGCCTCCTCGATCCGCTGCGCCACCTCGATGGCCGTGCGGCACGTGTCGGCACAGCCGAGCCGGATCTTCGCCGTGACGGGTGTGCCGTCGCAGGCCTCGACGACGCGGCGCACGATCTCGCCGACCCGCGCCGGCTCCCGCAACAGCCACGAGCCGCTGTGGGCCTTCACCGTCACCTGCCGCACCGGGCAGCCGAAATTGAGGTCGACGACGCTGACGCGAAAATCCTTCGCCAGCCGCCGCCCGACCTGGGCCAGATTCTCGGGATCGTTGTCCCACATCTGCACGGCGAGCGGCCGCGGTTCGTCGCGCACGCCCCACAGCCGGTCGGGGTTTTCACCGCGATGCGTCTCGAGCCAGCGGGCCCCGCGGGCCGCGATCATCTCCGTGGCGAGGAGGCCCGCTCCGCCAAACTCGCGCACCACCTGGCGGAAGGCGAAGTTCGTGTAGCCAGCCATCGGCGCCTGCAGCACCGGGGGATCGACGGCGACGGGGCCGATCATGAGCGGCCTGATCGCCGGCCGCGGTTCCACGGGCGACAGCGAGATCATGGGGCGACCGGCGGCAGGCTCGGCACGGCCTGGAGGCCGGGCGGTGCGGCTTGGAGCCCGGGCGGCGCAGCCTGCAGGCCGGCGGGCGGAATGAACACCGGCGGCGGCACCGCGGTCGCGGGCTGCTGCGGCGCCGCGGCCGGGGGCACGTCGGCCGTCGCCCCGGCCGCGATCACGGCCGGCTGCTGCCGCCAGGGAATCGGCGTGCCGATGAGCATCGCCGCGAAGCGCTCGTCGGGCACGGAGAAGTCGGCGACGGCCATCACGTATTCCGCGATCTCGTTGTTGTATGTCCGCACGTCGTCGATGAACCCGCGCTCCAGCGACCCGAGCCTTTCGGCCGCCGTCGCCACGGCCTCGATCGGCAGCCGGCCCTGCGCGTGCTCCGCCTCGACCGTGGCGAACGCCTCGGCGGCGGCCTGCGCCGCGGCGGCCCGCGCCTCGAGCGCCTCGTGCCGCGGCGGCAGCGAGCGATTGATCGCCCGCACGCGGCCTGTGGCCGCGCGGTTGGCGAAGATCGATTCGAAGTGGGTCTGGTAGGCGGCCACGAGCGGCCGATCGACAGGCCAGGGGGGCGGCTCGCCCGGTGGCAGCCGCACGAGGTCGACGAGCTCCTGCTGCGCCGCGACGAGCGCCGCCTGGGCGGCGGCCCGCTCCGACCGCGCCTCGGCGACGAGCGCCTCGAGCACGGCGCGATCCTGCGCCGCCGCGCCGGGAGCGACCAGTTCGAGGCGATCGACCGCCGCTGCCGCCTGCCGCACGAGCGCGAACGCGGCGCCGACCTTCCAATACGCCTGCGTGATCCACAGCCGCCGCGCCCGGTCGCCCGACCGCTCGAGCGCCTCGAGCAGCGGCAGCGGCCGCTCGTGCAGCGCGCGGTCGGCCGGGGCGTCGAACGGCTCAAGCAGTTTTCCGAGGAGGGCGGCGGCCTCCGATGCGGCCGGCGCAGGCGTGGCTGGATCCTGTGAGGCGGCCGTGGAGGCGGGCGGTTCGACGATCACCGACACCGTGCCATCGGCGGCCACTTCGCGCGGCACCGCGCCGGTCACGGGGGCGTCCTCCGCGCGCACGATTGGCGTTCCCGCCACGAGGCAGGCTCCGAGGGTCACGACGAGACGCGCAGAATGGTTCATGGGGAGCCGTTGCCAGCGTTAGTAGGCTCACACAGGACCGAGTGCCAGTCAACGCCAACCGTGGGGCTCATATCGGCGACCGGGACGGTCGCCCCACGTGGGGCAAGCGTCTCGCTTGCCGAGCATTGGGGCCGGTTTGGCGACCGGGACGGTCGCCCCACGGTCGCCCGGAGGTGCGACCGTCCGCGGCTCGGGGCAACCTTGGCTTGCCCCGCAGCCG